>CAZUWB010000055.1:0-6317 GCA_964623945.1 uncultured Methanosarcinales archaeon
AAATTTACATCAATTTCACTTAATTCATTTAACGCTGTTTTGGTTGGAAGTATTGGCTTTCCTTTGTAAGTGAAGTTCATGAAAGTCACCAATGAGATATATCATAGATATATATCAAAGAGATATATAAATGTTTCGGAATTGGTGGAATTGGGTGCTTTCTAATCTGCGGGACTTTTAGTCATTTTTTGCTTTCTTGTCGCTTGAGGGACTTTTTGAAATAATGATTGTATAATCTAAAGGTTATATACCCCATAAAAAATGTAAATGCAAGATTTAGGGCTATTACCGTATACCAAGCTATTTGGTTGTTAGAGGAATACACGTAATCTTTGAAGCCATATGGTCTTAATCCAAAAACCAACAACTTACCTTTAAAAATCCCGTAAATAGTCATAATCAATAATAAAATAGAAACTGAAAAAGAAACCAAAATGCCTACAAGATTTTTCTTTTGTAACTTTGTTAGCATTATTGATTATTTTTACCCGCCATTATTTAATGCTTTCTTTAGCAATGTTTCTCATTCTAAACTTTATCAAAAACCTTTATAAACATAACATAAACCTTATTTATTATGCTCAACAAAAGTGAATTCAAGAAAATAAGGAACGAAATGCATAATTTGGATACAGTAAGGGAGGATGTAATCCAGACTTCAAGGGAAGTCATAAATCTTTCAAAGCAGATAATTTATGCTGCGCAAAGAAATGATATCAAAGATGCTGCTCCATTGATTAAGAAAATCAAAGACAAAATAAAAAAACTAAGAAAAATAAACACTGACATTGATGCAAATATCAATTCTGTCGCATTCCAGGAATATGTAGAAGCGATTGCTTTCTATGAGTTTGTAAAAAACAGGAAAATTCCGACAAGAGCAAGCCTTAATGTTTCTGCTGAAGACTACTTAAGCGGGCTTTGTGATTTGACAGGCGAACTAGTAAGAAAAGCAGTTTATGATGTTATCCACAAGAAATTTGACGAAGCGACAAGAATTAAAGAATTAGTGCATGACATTTACGGAGAATTCCTAAAGCTTCATTTGAGAAATGGAGAGTTAAGAAAGAAGTCAGATTCAATTAAATGGAATTTAAAGAAACTTGAAGAAGTTATGTATGATATTTCTATGAAAGGAAGGCATTGAATTTTTTTAAAAATTGATTTTTATTGGACGTGCCTTATTGTCAAAGGCAAGAATTAAGTAGGACATTAAATTTGTAAAAATTATTAAAAATCAATACGCCTTCGGCAAATTCTAGGCTCGCTCAGTGACATGCGAGGTTCGCCTCGCTCACTATCTCACTGCTCGCCATATATTAAAATCCCTAACAATAATTTTAAATACCTTCTATAAATTCTTCTGCTTATGAAAAGAACGCATACTTGCGGTGAATTAACTAACAAAGACATAAATAAAAAAGTGACTTTATGCGGCTGGTGCACTACAAGAAGAGACCATGGCGGAGTCATTTTTATAGACTTAAGGGATAGATACGGATTAACACAAGTGGTTTTTGATCCTTCTTTTAATTTAGAAGCGCATAAAATAGCTGAAAGGCTTGGCAGAGAAGATGTAATACAAGTAGAAGGTATTGTAAAGCACAGAAAAAAGGATATGGAAAATCCAAAGCTAAAAACAGGCGCAATTGAAGTATTTGTTGAAAAAATAGAAATTTTGAACGAAGCTGAAACTCCGCCAATGGAAATTGACGACAGAATTCTTACGCATGAAGATACAAGGCTAAGGTACAGGTATCTTGACTTAAGAAAACAAGGAATGCAACATAATATTGCAACAAGGCACAAAGTTGTCAAGGCTGTTAGAGATTATTTTGATAACAATGGCTTTTTGGAAATCGAAACGCCAATTTTGGCAAAAAGCACACCAGAAGGAGCTAGAGATTACCTTGTGCCATCAAGAATTCATCCTGGCAAATTTTACGCACTGCCCCAAAGCCCTCAGATTTTCAAGCAACTTTTAATGGTTTCTGGCTTTGACAGATATTTTCAGATTGCAAGATGCTTTAGAGATGAAGACTTAAGAGCAGACAGACAGCCGGAATTTACTCAAATTGATGTGGAGATGAGTTTTGTTGATGAAGATGATGTTATGGAGATAACCGAAAACATGCTCAAGTACATTTTTCGCGTTATTTTGAACAAAGATGTTAAAACTCCTTTCCCAAGGCTTGCTTATGACGAAGCAATCAGCAAATATGGCTTAGACAAGCCTGACACAAGATTTGAGCTGCATTTAATTGATGTAACTGATGCTGTCAAGCATTCAAACTTTGAAGTATTCACAAAAGCAACTAAACAAAACGGTATTGTAAAATGCATAAATGCAAAAGGTTGCGCTAACTTCAGCAGAACAATAATTGAGGAATTGACAAGCTTTGTTGCAATCTATGGCTCAAAAGGATTGGCATGGATGAAAGTAACTGAAAAAGAACTTGAAAGCTCGATTGTAAAATTTTTTGATGAGAAAATACAAAAAGAATTAATTAAGGCAGCAAATGCAAAAAAAGATGACTTATTATTTTTTGTTGCTGACTCTAACCATAAAGTTGTAAATGATGCTCTTGGTTATTTAAGAATCGAAATTGCAAAAAAACTCAATCTTATTGACAACAACCATTTTAATTTTGTTTGGATTACAGATTTTCCTTTAATTGAGTTCAGCGAAGAAGAGCAAAAATATGTTGCAGTGCATCACCCATTCACAAGTCCAAAAGATGAGGATATAAAATTGCTTGACAAAAACCCAGAAAAAGCAAGGGCAAAGGCTTATGATATTGTGTTGAACGGCACAGAGATTGGCGGCGGTTCTATAAGGATTCACAAAAGTGATGTGCAATCAAAAATGTTCTCTGTTTTAGGGATGAGCAAAGAAGAGGCAGAGGAAAAATTCGGGTTTTTGCTTGAGGCGTTTAAGTACGGAACACCGCCTCATGGCGGAATTGCTCTTGGAATTGACAGAATTGTAGCAATGCTAACTAACAATGAATCAATTAGGGAAGTTATAGCGTTTCCAAAAAACAAGGCAGCAGAATCATTGATGGATGAAGCTCCAAGCGAAGTAAGTGAAAAGCAATTGCAGGAACTGCACATTAAATTAGATTTTGTCAAAGATACAGTAAATGTTGTTTTCAGCAAGATAAGAGACATTTTGAATAAAGAAAAAATTGAGCACGAGGTTCTTGAGCATAAAGCAGTTTTTACAAGCAGAGAAGCTGCTGAAGTTAGAGGCACAGAGTTAAAGCAAGGATGCAAAGCATTGATATGCAAAACAGAAGAAGGTTTTATACAAGCAGTTGTTTCTGGAGTTAAAGAGCTTGATGTTTTAAAGCTGCAGAAATTGACTTTATTCAAAAAAATTGAATTGGCTAGTGCAAAGGAAGTAAGAAAAGTAACTGGCTGCAATATTGGAAGCGTGCCGCCATTCGGCAATTTATTTAATTTGAAAGTTTACTTTGACAAGTCAGTTGTTGAGAACGATATAGTGGCATTTAATGCAGGAACACACACAAAAAGCATAAAGATGAAAGCAAAGGATTTGGTAAAAGTTGTTAATCCTGTTATTGGGGAGTTTGGGAAATAAATATATTTTAATTTCATTATAAAATATCAAAAATGTATAATAAATTATCAATCAACTTTGCAACCTCAAACAAAAACAAAGTAAAAGAATTCAAGCAGATTTTAGAGCCACAAATTAAAGTCAATCATATAAAAATTTCTTATCCAGAGTTAAGAAGCGACAACCCCGAGGAAATTGCAAGAAATTCAGCAGAAATGCTCGCTAATAAATTAAAAAAAGCAGTTATTGTTGAGGATTCTGGCTTGTTTATTAAATCTTTAAATGATTTTCCTGGGACTTGCTCTGCTTATATTCACAAAAGAATTGGTTTAGAAGGCATCATTAAATTGATGAAAGATATAAAAAATAGAAATTGTACTTATAAAAGCGCTGTTGCTTTTTGCAAGCCGAACAAAAAACCGATAAGTTTTCTTGGCGAAGAAAAAGGAAATGTTGCAGAAAGTGTAAGAGGAAATTTTGGTTTTGGTCATGACCCTATTTTTATCCCAGAAAATGGCGATAAAACTTATGGAGAAATCAAAAATTGCGAGGAAGTAAAGAAATTCAGGAGAAGGGCTGTTGAGAAATTGAAAAATTATTTGTTAAACCACAAAAATCAAGGATTTTTGGGTCCAGAAAATCTGAATAGATTTTCTCGGAAAAGAAAAGATTATAAATAAAATAAAACTTACTTTGATTATGCTTCAAAAAATAAAAGAGTTGATGCGCTTAAAAGAGGATATAGATACAATAAACAAGAATATAGAAGAAAACAGCAAGATTATTTCTGATTTAAAAATTGAATTGGAATCATTAAAGAATGGTTTGAACGATATAAAAACAAACCAGCAGGAATTTCTAAAAAACTTCAAGGATAATCTTTTTGTAATAAAAAATCTTAGAGAGGATTTTGCAAAAGAAGTTTATGAATTTAGACTATTAAAAGGCCAACTCCAAAAAAGAATACTGGAAATATTTGAAGAAGAACTGCAAAAAGACTTGGAAATAAATAGAGATAATTTGAAGAAAGATGCTGAAGACTATAATGAATTAAGAAAAAAAGTTGCTGAAATTCTGTCAAGATTAAACTTAACAAGTGAAGAAATAAACAAATTTACTGAAATCAGCAAAAATATAAAGAAAGAAGACTTTGAATTGACAAAATACGCAAGGCATTTAACGGAAATGGACAGAGAAAAGCTGGAATTAATGAGGAAAATTGACACTTTGGAAAGGCTTGTTTCTAAAATAAGAAGAAGGGAATTGGTTAGATAGTAAAACAAAAATATATATAAATAGTTAAAGAACATCTTGTTCTATGCAAGTAGATAGAAAACTTTTAGAGCATGTCGCTGAAGTTGCAAGGCTAAAGCTAAGCGAAGAAGAAATAAATAAATTTTTGCCGCAGCTTAAGGAAGCCTTAGAATTCTTTTCAAAATTAAAGGAAACCAATACAGACAATGTAAAGCCTAGTTTTCAGCCAGTTGAAATCAAGAATGTAATGCGAGAGGATAAAGAAAAAGAATGCCTTTCTCAAGACGACGCTTTATCATTGACAGGGCATAAGAAAGACGGCTATTTTAAAGGTCCACGAGCTGTTTAAAATGCACAAGCAATTAAAGCTATTTTTAACTGCAACTTCCTTTTTTGCTCTAGCAATCGGTATGTTTGGACCTATTTATGCTATTTTTGTTCAGAAAATTGGTGGTGATTTGCTAGCTGCAGGTACTGCTTGGTCAATCTTCATGATTATTTCTGGCGCCGGCATATTACTTATGGGAAAACTACAAGACAGGGTAAAGAAGGATAAACCAGCAATGATATTTGGGTACTCCTTGATGAGCTTGGCATTTTTAGGGTATTACTTTGTTTCAAATGTAATTCAACTTTTTTTAGTTCAAGTTTTGTTAGGCATAAGCACAGTTTTAGCAACACCTGCTCACGATTCATTTTACACAAAATACCTGAAAAAAGGAAAATTTGCATCTCAATGGTCTGCTTGGGAAGCGACATGGTTCATAATAACAGGAATTGCTGCTTTGATTGGTGCATTTCTTGTGGAATTATTTGATTTCAAAATTCTTTTTTTAGTGATGTTTTTTATATCATTAATAGGTCTAGTTATAGTTACGCAATTAAAAGAGAAAAAATGAACACTAAAGAATTCATTGATAAAGTAAAAAACCAAGAAATTGATATAGTAGAGCACATAGAAAAGCTTATTGAAGAATGCAAGGAAATAAACAAAGAATATGATTATTTAAACACAGTTTCTGAGGAATTTGCTTTGCAGCAGGCAAAAGAAATCAAAAAACAATTAAAAAATAAAGATATAAAAAATAAAAAATTGCTTGGCATTGCTATTTCTGTAAAAGATAATATTTGCGTTAAAGACATTGAAACAACAGCAGGCTCTAAAATTCTTCAAAACTATAAACCATTGTTTGATGCTTTTGTAATTGAAAAAATTAAGGAAGAAGGTGCAATAATAATTGGAAAAACTTCCCAAGACGAATTTGGATTTGGTGGCTTTAGCGTTAATGTTGGCATTGGATTTAAAATTCCAAAAAATCCATTTGACAAGGAAAGAAGCTGTGGTGGTTCTTCAGGAGGAGCAGCAGGCTTAAGCCAGAAATTAAATAGCCATATTGCATTAGCTGAATCAACTGGTGGCTCAATTGTAGAGCCATCTTCATTTTGCGGCGTTTTTGGATTATGCCCGACTTATGGAAGA
>CAZUWB010000056.1:0-6245 GCA_964623945.1 uncultured Methanosarcinales archaeon
AAAACAAAATTGTCATTATCTCAGGCATTGGCGCAAGAGAATACTTCAGAAAGTTTGGTTATGAATTAGAAGGAGTTTATATGGTTAGGAGTTTGTAAAAAGAAAAGAATTTATAGAACTCGGATATAAAGCAACAGAAGAATCACTTAAGGATTTTAGAAAACCAATGTTTTCTTCAGAACATTCTAATAATGATAACGCACATTATATTTTTTAACAATATTTAAATTACAATTGTTATTTTCTTATTCTATGCAAGATACAAAGTCAAAGGACATAGAATTCAAACCAAAATTCATAGAGCGATATTCCAGTTTGACAGATTGGGAATCCTTCAGGCAATGCTCATTAACCTTTTTAAGGCGCTCAATTAGAGTTAATACTTTAAAAATATCAATAAAAGAACTAAAAAAAAGACTAGAGAAAAATTGGAATTTAGAGCAGATACCTTGGTGCAATGAAGGATTTTGGATTGAGCACATAAAAAAAGAAAGAAGAGATATTGGCAATTTAATCGAGCATTCTTTGGGTTATTTCTATACTCAAGAAGCAGCCTCAATGATTCCGCCCATTGTTCTTGAGCCAAAACCTCATGAAATTGTTTTGGACATTGCAGCATCTCCTGGAAGCAAAACAACTCAAATAGCGCAATACATGCAAAACAAAGGCATTTTGATAGCAAATGACTACACAATTGAAAGGATGAAGCCTTTATCTATAAACCTGCAGCGATGCGGTGTTACAAACACAATTATAACTTTAATGGAAGGGCAATGGTTCAAGAAATCTGGCATTGAATTTGACAAAGTGCTTGTTGATGCCCCTTGCTCTGGCACAGGAACAATAAGAAAAAGCCTGAAAACAATTGGCATTTGGAATCCTGACATGATAAGAAGGCTTTCAATAACCCAAAAGCAACTTATTGAAACTGGCTTTAATCTTTTAAAAAAAGATGGAACTTTAGTTTACTCAACCTGCTCTCTTGAACCAGAAGAAAATGAAGAAGTTGTTGATTTTTTGTTGAAAAAATACGAAAACGCAAAGCTGGAAGAAATTAAACTAAACATTAAAAAAAGCAACCCAATTTTAGAGTTTGATGGTAAAAAATACAGTGAAGATATTGAAAAATGCCTAAGAATCTGGCCTCAGGATAATGATACAGAGGGTTTCTTCATTGCGAAGATTAAAAAAATATAAAATTTATAATTCACAAATCAATTACTCTTTTATAAGTTTTTGAAGAATTTCTATATCTCTGTACATTCTTTTTTGAGCATTAAGAGTTTCTTCTGGTTTCTTATTGAGTTGCCAATAAAATATTTCTTTTTCTGCTCTTTTCCTTACAGCTTCAATTTCTTCTTTAGGATTTATTGAATAGACGTGTGATATTGGCATTACCGTATATTGAGGTAAGTCTAATGTAAGCACCTCTAAACACAGCTCTTGTCCTCCGTTTACTCTAATCTGGCGTGATAATGGCAAATGTGCATTTTGCAAATATTCATCAATAGATATAACCCTAGCATAAAAAACTCCATCAGTACGGCCTTTTACTATATCACCAATTTGGAGTTTATATGCTGGTAAAGAATTTTCTCTTTGACTTAACTGTTCCAAGAACGAAACTACCACCCCGTTTAACATATTAAAACAAGAGAAAGTATTAAGTATTTAAATTTATAGATAGTGAATGTACTAAACCAGCTTATTGACTGACAAATTTTTCAAGAAATGAAATGTTGTCATCTATCTGCTTTTGAAGCCTTGGTTCCTGAATACCTATTCTTTGTTGCAAAAGAGCATTAATTTCTACTCGGGGGTTGACTTTGCGCAATTCCGATCCTGAAACTATCATAAATTGATAGTCATGTAACTCTAAAAAAACATCTTCTGGAGTGTACGAAAGATCACATTCATTAACATGTGACTGTCCAGAATACATATGTGGCGATATTACTTTACCATAATAAATTCTAAAACCATCACTGAATGCTATCACTTCATTACATTTATATAAACCTCTATAATTATAACTAAGATTGGGACTGTAAAAACCTATTTCTAGTTGTTCCATATTAATTAAGAAAGAATGTTTAGCATTTAAATTTATAGTAGCCTAAAAATACAGAACTAAGACTATTTTAAGCTCTTCCTTTCAAAGCTTTGCCATTAACTTGCATTTCCTTGATTTTTGTTCTTAAGAAATCAATTGTTTTAGTATTATCCTGATGATTAAGAATGTTGCCACATTCAGGGCATCTGAACTCTAAGTCTGTGGCTTTCTCAAAACCAACCCTTATGCAGGCATTAGGGCATAAGTAAAAATTACCAACATTAGCTTCCTCTTCTCTAAGCCTGCTGACATACTTTGCCAGTTTTTCTTTATTGACTTTGTTAAGCAAATCCTTAACTCTTTTCTTGTCAAAGGTCCAGTAGCTTATATACCAGCCTTTCTGCCTATCCTTTTTTCTGTAGTAAGTAACAAGATTGTGGTTGTAAAGTCTATAAAGAATATTCCTCACTTCATGTATATCCCTATCTACTTTTTCAGCTATCTTAAAATCAGAAATATTCTTTTTATCCTTAAGATATTCAATTATTCTGATAGAATCTTCTCCAACTACTTCCTTTACAGTATCGTATACTTTTGTGTTAGTTAATTTCATTTTGAATTTTGTTTATTTATATAAAATCCCACTCTTTTAAGGTTGAGCGTAGAAGAAAAGAGGTGATAAAAAACTCCTACACCCCCTTAAAAGGTGGGATAAATTAAAAATGTAAATGTATCCCTAACTATCTTTACGCTTGCCTTTCCACCCCATTTTGATCCTAAATGATATTCAAATGATTAATTTGTGAATAATTGATGCAATAGGTAAGAAGACTATTGCAGACGTTATGAGCACTTGTTATATATAAACTTTACTATTTTGTAGCATATATGTTCTAAAGTATATATTTAATAGTATAGCTTATATTTAAATGTTTCGGTTTGTCCCAATAAAAGTTTTTATATAAAGTGTTATTACCAAGACTTGATGGGACAGGAAAAAAGCTGCGGAGCAGTTGTCTTTAGAAAGCAAAAAGACGGTATAAAGTACCTTCTTCTTCATTATGGAGCTGGTCACTGGGATTTCCCAAAAGGCAACCAAGAGAAAAAAGAGACTGAAGAGCAAGCAGCTTTAAGAGAAATAAAAGAAGAAACTGGAATTGAAGACATTGAGTTTGTGCCAAATTTTAAAGAGCCAATTAAATATTTTTATAAGAAAGGTGAAGAAACTATATATAAAGAAGTAATCTACTTTCTTGCGCAATCAATGACAGAGCATGTAACACTTTCTTCTGAGCATATTGGTTATGCCTGGCTAAGCTATGATAATGCATACAAAAAGCTGACTTTTAATAACTCAAAAGAATTACTAAGGAAAGCAAACCAATTCTTAAATCTCTAAAACGCACTCTTTCAGCTCTTTGTCATGCCTTAATCTCAAAAATACAGGAGCCCTTAGCTTTTTATCCTTTGTTATTTCCTGATATTTAACTTCGGCTACAAGCATAGGTTTTACAGGAAAAACATCATCTGGAACATCACCAATACTGGATTTTTTTATTCTTATTCTATTTAATTTATTGGACAAGTCTTTTATTGTGCTTTCATCAAATCCTGTTCCAACTTTTCCGGAATAAATAAGACTATTTTTGAAATACAAGCCTAATGCAAGGCTTGTTAATTCTCTTTTTTCTTTAGTAAAGCCTAAAATAATGCAATCAATTGCCTTAAAAATCTTGATTTTCAGCCATGAATCATTCCGTCTCCCAAATTCATACAAACTATTTGCATCTTTTGCAATTATGCCTTCTAATTTTCTTGACTTAACAACTTTCCATAATGCTAATCCATTCTCTGTACAAAAGGAAGTTTGTATATTCCCAGCACTCTTGACTGTTTTTTCGAGAATATCTTTCCTTTTTCTTAACGGAATTTTCGTCAGGTCTTTGCCATTGACAGACAAAATGTCAAAAACAACGTAAGTTGCCAGCAATGAGGAAGGGATTGATTTAAGCCCTTTTCTTTCCTGCCATAAAGTAAAATTTGGATTTCCGTACTCATCATAGACCACAATTTCACCGTCTAAAACGCAATTTTTCGCTTTTATGTTTTTTAAAAAATTAAATTCGGGATATTGCCTTGTTATGTCTATTCCATTTCTTGAAAAAAATTTTAATTTACTGTTTTTAAAGCAAATTGCTCTTATTCCATCCAATTTAATCTCAAAAATATAATTTTTATTCTTTAAGATATGCTCATTCCCTAAATCTGCTAACATAGGCTTAATGTTCATTTTTTCTTCAGATTTGCTTTAATTTTATTAATAGAAAAAGCTTCCTTAAACATGTTTTCCCAAACATCCCCTTTTTTCTTTACTCTTTGCAGAATATTCTTGATTGTATAAGTCTTTGGCTCTGTGTTTTTTAGTTCATTCCATTCAATTGGCGTGGCTATTCCGCCTCCCAAAGAAGCCCTTACTGCATAAGGAGCAACTGCCGTATGGGTTATTGAATTTCTGTAAGTATCAATAAAAACCCTGTTTTCTCTTTTTTCAATTCTGATTTCATCAGTAATAGTATCGGAGTAATGATTGGAAAGAACTGAGGCAATTTTTCCTGCAAATTCTCTTACCGCTTCCTGCTCTGTTGTCCTGTCTAAAGGCACAACAATATGGTAGCCCTTATTGCCAGTAGTCATTATGAAAGAATTCATTCCAATCTCATCAAGAAATTTTTTGACATCAAACGCAATTTTCTTTAGCATTTCCTTGTCTGGAACTGAAGGATCAAGGTCAAATATCATCTTGTCAGGAAACTGCAACTTGTCAATTCTGCTTGGAAAAATATGCGAAATGCAAACTTGTGTTGCAAGGTACACAATGCTTGCCTCGTCATTGGCCATTATGTATTTTATCTTTTTGCCTTTTCTGGAAACTTCAATTCTCTGCATCCAATTTGGAAAATAATCAGGCACGTGCTTCTGAAAAAATCCTTGTTCCCTCAATCCATGAGGAAACCTGAACATTGAAATCGGTCTGTCTTTTACGTGCTTGAGCATTATAGGAGCAATTTCTTTGTAATAATTCACAAAATCTTCTTTCGTAACGTTCGCAAAAATTTCCTTGTTTGAATTTGTAATTTCAATTTCCTTTCCCTGCACTTTGATTGCTTTTACAATTCCATTTTCATCTTTTCTATTCTCCAAAGCCTCTTCATCGTCCATCTTTATCATCAGCCAGTTCTTGCCGTCTTTAAGCCTTGTAAAGGCATAACCGCCTCTAAGTCTATCCCCCTTAATCCAAATGAGAAAATGGCCTTTGTCAATCCATTTAGGCAATGGCTCAAGTTTGCCATCTTTAATTGTGATGTTGACAAAATAGCCCCTGTCCCAAATCTCAACAGTTCCTGCTCCGTAATTTCCTTTTGGGATTACTCCTTCAAAATTGCCATATTCCAAGGGATGGTCCTCGACATGCACCGCTAATCTTTTGTCTTTCTTTGACATTGAAGGCTCTTTTGGAACAGCCCATGACTTAAGAGTGCCATCAACTTCAATGCGAAAATCATAATGAAGTCGGCGAGCGTTATGCTTCTGTATCACAAACATTGCCTTTTTGCCTTCTTTTGCTATGTTTCCTTTCGGCTCTGAAGTTTTGGAGAAATTCCTTTTGGTTTTGTAATCGCTGAGTTTGTCGGTCATGGTAACCTACGTTTCATTTCAGCTTAACTTTTTTCTGGTTTTTTCGTCTTCCTATGAGATAACCTACTAATGCTCCGATTCCTATGTAAAATAGGGGAGCTAAATATAAAGCATATATTGCAATTCCTTCGACCGCCCAGGGGTCAGAACTGTTAAATAAAAATCCAAAACCGAATATTAAAATTAACACTAGTGGCATTATAAGTATAATTGATAGAATGTATAATGGTAGTAAAGTTTCAAAAGGATATTTAAAACTAAGCACAGACGAAGTCCATATAATTAATACGATTAGGAGACCAACAAAAGCCCCTAATAAAGACCATTGCCAAGTTTTTAATCCATTTAATTTCTTCCAAAATCCCATTTTATTCCATCTTTAAAAACTCATCAATATATTTCATTATCTCTTCTTTCTTCTCAACATTAATTGAAGCATGTTTTCCATAACTTGTTTTCTTCAAATGCAAAATGCCTTCTCTAATCAATTCTTCTG
>CAZUWB010000057.1:0-6160 GCA_964623945.1 uncultured Methanosarcinales archaeon
TCTTCTTGGCGCTAAAGCATCAACCTCGTCAAAGAATATGATGCATGGGCTTACTTGCCTTGCTTTCTTAAAAACCTCTCTTACAGCTTTCTCGCTTTCACCAACCCATTTACTTAATAACTCAGGACCTTTTACTAAAATGAAATTTGCTTCGCTTTCATTTGCAACAGCTTTAGCCAATAATGTCTTTCCAGTTCCTGGCGCTCCAAACAGCAAAATGCCTCTAGGTGGCCTTACACCTAATCTTTTGAATGCTTCTGGATGCTTTAAAGGCCATTCAACTGCTTCAATCAATTCCTGCTTTACATTTTCCAAGCCTCCAATGTCAAACCATTTTACATTTGGAATTTCGACAAGAACCTCTCTTAACGCACTTGGCCTTACAACTTTTAATGCTTCTTTAAAGTCCTGCTGGGTTAATACTAGCTTTTCAAGCAGCTCTTTAGGCAACGGCTCATCTTCTTTCAATTTTATATCCGGAAGGACTTTACGCAACACAATCATTGCTGCTTCCTTAGCTAGTGAAGCTACATCAGCGCCAACAAAGCCATGAGTTACTTCAGCTAATTCCTTGAGAGAAACTATTTTAGGGTCATTGCTTACTTTGTCCATGAACCTTTTTAATTTTAATATTTCAATTTTTTTGAATAAATCATTTTTTTCAGGATTTTCAACAAGATATTTGTTTATTGTCCTTTCCAAGCCTCTTGAGTTGATATCCTTGTAACGGAAAAGATTTAGGATTGCTTCTTTGTACTCTGGCTCAAAATCGCTGTCTTTCACAATATTTTCTTTTGTGTACATAGGCATATTTCTTGTATGAATTTTTAATATGTTTAATCTGCCTTCTTTGCTTGGCACTCCAATTTCAATTTCTCTGTCAAATCTTCCAGGCCTTCTTAATGCAGGGTCAAGAATGTTTGGAACATTAGTTGCTGCTATCACAACTACTTTGCCTCTTGATTGCAGGCCATCCATTAAAGCGAGCAATTGAGCTACTACTCGTCTTTCAACTTCTCCTCTTGTTTCTTCTCTCTTTGAAGCAATTGCATCAATCTCGTCAATGAAAATAATTGAAGGCGCATTTTTTTCTGCCTCCTCAAACTTCTTTCTTAAATTTTCTTCTGATTGTCCATAATATTTAGAATTGTGCAGTAGTAACAAATTTTGAGTAACAAAACTGTCTTTGTCAACTGTAAAATCGTACAATTCTTTCTCTCCAACAAAATTTATTTTTCTGATTTGTTCCCATCCAATATCTTTCCTGTTCAATAAATTAAATTCTTGCAGCAACTCATTATCAAGATAACCTTGCTTACTAATTAGATTGAAAAGCTTATTTAACGAGTATTTTGTAAACTTTCCTTTTCCATAAATATAATAGTCATTATTTCTGAAATCTTTATATAACAATTTTTCTTTTATTGATTTAAGAAGATAGGTTGGAGTTGGTATATTTTCAAATTCTTTTATTTTTTGATTTAAGCCTATTTTTACTATTTTATCCAGCTTTGAAGACGAACTGCCAATTGATATAAATTTTTTCCTTCCCTCATAACCCCTAACTACTAGTTCGTACATTAAGCCTTTGGGTGTGTTATGAGGATTTAGCTTAGTTGAAATTCCCAATCTTAATTGCATCAGTGATTGAAGTTCTTTTAAGAATTCTTTTGATTTGCAGAAAAGCTTAGGAGTCGGATATATGGATTTTTTACCTTTCTTTGTAGTGAATGACGTCAGTGCAACGCATCCATCACCATCAAAATAGCCTTTTACAAAAGATTCAATCTCCTTTCTTGTCAGTTCGTACATATAGGCCGGGGTTTTACTTTCTTTTTTGCCGGAATCAATTCCTAAATTGCATATATATTCTGCTAATAATTTAGAGTAAACAACAATTCTGCCATCTTTGTACCCTTTCAAGTTATCTAAATCAAACAATACTTTTATTAACTCTTTAAACCTATTTCTTAACTGGATATCATTATTTGAAAAAGTAATGCTTTCTTTTTTCTTATCGATATTGCCATCCGACATAACTAATCCCAATAACTCCATTAATTCAGGCGATGTTTTTTCAGGCAATTTTACCCAGTTGCTTCTAGATAAGTTTCTGCTCTTAATTGTGCAATGATTTCCTTTCTTCACTAAATCTCTAATTGAGAAGTTAATCCTATGACTTTTTCCTTTAATTTCAATTTCTTTTAATTTTGCAACATAACAGCCTTCTTTTAATTCTTCCAATCGCTTCCACCCTAAATTTCCGTTCTCGTAAATCAAAAATGGCTGGTTGCTGGAAACTGTCAAAATATTGCCGTCGCTAAACTCAACTTCGTAAGAAGGCGCTTTTAATTTAGTTACATGGGTTATTTTTGCTTTAGAAATCTTGCCTTCTTTGAAGGCGTAAGTTGTTATTGGTTTATTTAACCCTATAACTTTTATTTTTTCTCCTTGAATTTTTCCATCTTTTGCAGCGTCATCAAAGATACTTTTTGCTTTTATAGCGCCTTTAGGATTTGTCAATATTTTTGTATCACCATCTACACACATGATCTCAGGACCATTAATCAATATGAAATGAGAATTTGTTTCATTTGCAACAGCTTTAGCCAATAATGTCTTTCCAGTTCCAGGCGGACCATGCAATAAAACTCCTTTTGGCGCTTCTATGCCAAGCCTTTCAAATATTTCAGGGTGTTTTAAAGGAAGCTCAACCATTTCCCTTACTTTTTTTATCTCATCTTCTAGTCCACCAACATCCTCATAAGTAATGTCCGGGACCCTTTCTTCCTCAATCTCAACAGCTTCTGATCTGAATTCAATTTCTGTTGTGTCAAGTATTATGACTGGTTGCTTTGGGTTTGTGTCGACAACAACAAACTTGATGTCACCAAATCCAATACCCATCATGCTTTCATCTAAAATGCTGAAGATGTCTTCGTCAAAGAAAGGATTGTTCATCATTGTTGTTTTTCTTCTTCTTGCTCCTCCAAGAGAAACAATATCGCCCCTAACAACAGCCCTGCCAAGCAAGCCTTGCTTGAAAATTTCTGGAGAAGCTCTTATGACAATGCCTTTTCTTGCAGGCGCTATTACAACTTTTTTTGCTTCTTTTACAAGCGCTTTTCTTATCTTTACAATTTCTCCAATACCTGTCTTTGCATTTTTTCTTATAATACCATCCATTCTAATTATATTTAAGCCAATATCGCCAGGGTATGAGCGATCTGCAATTGCGACTGTTTTTCTCTCACCTTCAATCTCAACTATGTCACCTGGTTTGATATCTACCTCGCTTAAGTAACCAGAATCGATTCTAACTATACCTTTGTTGACATCGTCTTGTATTGCTTCTGCAACCTTTAATTTCAGTTCTTTCTCTGCCATTTTTGTTATGTTTTAGAATAAGAATAGATATTTTATAAATGTTTTGATTTGGGTTAGTTAGAGAATTTACCCGATATAACTCTTCTCAGGAGCTGCTACCTGTACTTTTGGCATTGGGATTGGCGGCGGCAAATTGACTTCTTGGCTTAATATCAATGCCTGCACATTGCATTTTGTAAGAATTGTGTTGAGCAAGCCTGCCATCAGCTCTTTTGGCAACTTTTTGTCTTTTTTCCAAGAGCTTAAGATTTCCTTAACCTTTTTAGGCTCTTCAAGATACAAAAGCTCGCCTTCAAAAAGAATTGTGCCAATAGCTGGCTCATATTTTGATGTAAACTCAAATATAAACTTTATAACATTCTGCTTTTCTTTGCCTAAGGACAAATCAGATTCCTCAACGTTCTTGATACTGACGTTGTTGTTAATGTCAATCTTTCCTTTAGCTCCCTCGTGCTTTTCAGCGCTTAATTTTGTAAAACCAAAGCCAACAATCATTTTAGAAACAGGATTTTTAGTTGGTATTTAAAGGTTTTTGAAAATTTAGACATTTAATTTTTTAAATTTATTTTTAAATTATTGTTTAATTATGAATTTATTGAAATTAATGGCTGATTATTAAAGCCAGAATTGACAGTTTGTGAATATTTACAACTGGCGCCAAGATTAGGCATGAAGTTGAAAGTATCTGGTGTCCAATTGTGCAATGAATGCCTGTAATCAGCAAATTCTTCTAAAATGAATTTCTTTATTGTTGGACCATAATGGAAAGCGAAATCACTATCCGGTTTACTTAAAATTTCATCAATTGTTAATATTCTTTTTGGTCCAGCATCATGAACTAAAGGAGCATTTTTTACTATGTTCCAATCATCTTTATTATCTATATTAACTTTATATATAAAAGTTTCATACTTGCTACCGCCATCAAAATCGATTACTGTGTCGTAATAACTTCCTAGTTGAGTTAATTTGTTTATTATAATCTTTTGAGCTTTCATGCTGCCAACTTCTTCTGTGATTTCCCTTATTGCAGCATCTAAAGTAGTGCAATCTTTTCTTTCTACTTCGCCTCCAACAAGACTTAATTTCCCTCTTGCTTCTGTAATTGAATAATTTGCACTTTTTTCTTCAAGATAGAACTCTTTAGTATCTTTATTATAGATGATTACTACTGCTGCTTTGTTTGTACTTTTTTCTTCGTCAGAGGCATTTTCTGTTTTAGTTAAAACTGATTCAGAATATTGTACAGGATTTCTTGCAAGCTCTCCACTTAAATATTCTGTAGGATCAACTTTAATGGCTTTTGCTTCAGCCACACTTTTTCTGACTAAACTTTCTAAACCTTCTAAATTTGATTTTTTACTTTCAACTTTTTTTTGATTTGATTTGGTTTCCCTAGAATACTCTGTTTTTTCTTGACTCAAATATCTAGTTCCATTAGACGGCTCAATAGGCTGATGTGATTCGCTTTGTTCAGAATCTTCAATTCTATTTTCAATGTCTTCACTTTCTTGAGTAGCTTCACTTTCCATAGGCATTATTAAAGAAAAAAGTATATTTAAATCTTTCTATTTTAATTACTTAAAAGTGATAAAAAGATTTGTATGCACTCCTAACTCTTCTTCTGTGCAGCATACAATTTCTTCACATAATCCAAAGTTGATGCTTCATCTGGTCCTTTATCTTCACGGATTTGAATAACTCTTGGAAATCTTAATGCAAAACCAGAAGTGTATGTAGGTGATTTTTGTATTTCCTCATATCCAACTTCAATGACAATTTTTGGCTTTACTTTTACTTCTTTTCCTTTCTCGCTTATTATCAATGGCTTAAGCAGTTTTGTCATTTCCATAAAACTTAAGCCTTCTTCTTCCTTTTCTTTCAATCCAGTGCTAGCTTTTCCAATTTCCACAAAATTATCATTTTCATCGAGGCAGGCTATGTGGTAGCTGCTAAGCCATTTTGCTCTTTTGCCTTCGCCCCATTCTGCTCCTATAATCACCAAATCAAGAGTTTCCATTATGTGCTTGAATTTTATCATATAGCCAACTCTTGCGCCTGGCTTATAGGGAGATTTAAGTGATTTAAACATCAATCCTTCATTTCCAGCATTAACAGCTTCCTTGAAGAATTTTTCAACATCTTTTTTGTCAGAAGCAATTTTATTTTTTGCGAGCACAATTTTTTTAGGCTCTTGCTTGATTATTCTCTCCAATAACTTCCTTCTTTTTTCAAATTCCTCATTAATCAAGTTTTTTCCTTCGTAATATATTATATCAAAAACATTTAGCTCAACAGGAAAATCCTGCGACATTCTGTCAATATCATACTTTCTTTTGATTCTTTGGGAAATATTCTGGAATGGCAAATACTTTCCAGTTTTTTTATCGTAGCCAACAGCTTCTGAATCTATGATAAAGCTTTTACCCTTTACATTTTTTTTGACGAATTCGACAACATCGGGAAATTGCTTTGTAACATCTTCAAGCCTTCTTGTGAACAGTTTAATCTGTCCCTTTTCGTCCTTATGCCCTTGTATTCTAAAGCCATCGTATTTGAATTCAATTGCAGCTGGCTTTCCTACAGTCTCAAAAGCATCTTCAATTGTATCAACTTTCAATGCAAGCATAACTTGGATTGGAATGCCAACAATCATGCCAATATTTTCAAGACCTTCCAAGCCTTTTGATTTTGCTGCCTTTGCAACTATTGCAAATTCATTTGTGACATCGTAAGCATGCTGGACTGCATCTAAGTATTTATTGTACGTTTC
>CAZUWB010000058.1:0-6081 GCA_964623945.1 uncultured Methanosarcinales archaeon
TTTGATTTTTGTGATTATTTTTTACATTTTAATATTTAACCGTCAATTTTTAACTGAAGTTAATGAAAAAATAACTTCAGAATAAATTAAAAATAAACAAAAAACTTTATATATCAAAATATTTAACCATTTCATGAGGTGGGTTAAATGTCAAATTTTGTAAAAGTTGCAAGCAGTTCTGACTTAAAGCCAGGAGAAAATAAGGTTGTAAATGTGAATGGAACAGATGTTGCTCTGTTTAATGTAGAAGGAGAGTTTTATGCTATCAACAATACTTGCTTGCATAGAGGCGGTCCTCTTGGGGAAGGCTTTCTTGAAGATGATGTTGTAACATGTCCGTGGCATGGATGGCGCTACAATGTAAAGACAGGCCAAAATGCTATGATACCGACTGCGAAAGTAGCAACTTACCAAGTTAAAATTGAAAATGAAGATGTTTTGGTTTCTTTAGAATAAAGTTTTTATTGTATGCTTCCTTTTTATCTATTTATGGCTTCAAAAAAACATTTGCTTGAAGATTGGATTTCATCTGGAACCATAAAGGACAAGAGAGTAATAGGAGCATTCAAAAAAGTTCCAAGAGAGAATTTCATAAAAAAAGAGCATCTTGAAGAAGCTTACGGTGACTATCCTCTTGCAATTGGAGAAGGGCAAACTATTTCTCAGCCAACAACTGTTATGCTTATGACAGAAGCGCTTGAATTGCAAAAAGGCCATAAAGTTTTGGAGGTTGGAAGCGGCTCTGGCTATCAAGCGGCAATCATTGCTAACATTGTAGGAGAAAAAGGAAAAGTCATTTCTACTGAAATTATAGATGACCTTGTTAAATTTGCACAGGAAAATATTAAAAAATTAAAGCTGAAAAATTTAAAAATCATTAAGCATGACGGCTCAAAAGGCTATGAAAAAGAAGCGCCTTACGACAGAATAATTGTCACAGCTGCCTGCCCCAAAATCCCGGATTCTTTAAAAAAGCAGCTAAAGGAAAATGGTGTAATTGTAGCACCTGTTGGTGATTTAAATGAGCAAGTAATGATCAAAGCAAGGAAAAAAAGCGGCAAATTAATTGAAGAAAGCCTAGGCCATTTTATGTTTGTCCCTTTGAAAGGCAAGTATGGGCATGATTAAATCTTCTTTTTGTGTATTTTTATTTTTAATTTCTTCATAGCTTTCATTGCTTCATTAAAAGTCAACAAAATATTTTTGGCTCCATAATTTTTGATTACAGATTGCGAGTTAACAATCCCTAATTTAATTGCAAACTCAACATTATCTTTCCTTAAAATCCCGGAAAGGAATGAAGCAGCAAATGCATCCCCTGCTCCAGTAGAATCAACAACTTTGATAAAAGGGGGCTTTGCAACATAAATATATTTTTCATCTATAACATATAAATCATTTTTTCCATCTGTTATTACAACTATTTTTGGGCCTAAGCCTTTAAGCCTGAGCAAAAGCCCTTCCATTGTATCTTGACCGACAATTAAGGCGGCTTCCTCTTTGTTTAACACCAGCAATTCTATCATGCTCAGAATATTCTTCAGATAATTGCTTCCCTTTTCTGCAAGATAAGTACTTGGATTAAAAGAGATTTTTATTTTGTTTTGCTGCGCAAATTCCGCCAACCTTTCTAGCGTATGAAATGATTCATTCATCATTGCGCTGAAATAAAACCATTTTGTCTTAAGTTTTTTATATGGGACTTCATTATACTTTAATTCATCATTTATTCCTTTGTAAACTAATATGGTTCTGTCATGCTCTAAAGTATCCAGTATAACGGAGTAGCCTGATTGTCCTTTTCCGTAAGCGCAAAGCAACTCTATTTTCTCTTTTTTCAAATCTTTGTTGATAAATTCTGAGTTAGTGCCTTGCCCAAGCTTGCCAACAAAAGCAATCTTATGCCCAAGACGGGAAAAAGCGACAGCAGTATTTGTTCCACCGCCTCCTGTTGTAAACTCGAGCTCATCTATCAATATTTTAGAACCTGTAGGAAAAGCAAGTAAATCAGTCTCTCCTTTAGGATCTATTATTTTTATCAACTCAGAAAATCTTGTCCTTGCAAAAACATCCAAAGTGGCGCTTCCTACTGTTATTACATCATACATAACTTTTTCCATTATTTATTGGATTTATATAGTTTATTGTTTTAAAATTTTTAATTAAATTATTTAATTGAGAAATATTATTGAATAAGTCTCAAAAACTTATCCTGTCAAGAATTTCGTGCGTATTCGCAGAATTTAAATATTTTTCAATGTTTTTATTCTTTATCTTAAATAAAAAAAATGTTTTCAGGCTTTCTTTTTCCCTGTTGCTTATCCTTGCAATTTTGTCTGCCTCCACTAACCCATATGGGTAGCCTATAAAGATTGGGTCAGTGCAATTGCTCGCTAAATAATTCATGATTTCCTCTGCTTTTGTCTTCTGGGCATTGAAAATTTCAAATCTGAAAATGTGCTTTGACCTATCATGTAATTTAACAAAAAACATCTCTGCTTTGTGGTTAATATTATTTATTCCGACAATAGGGTAATAAGACCATTTTGGTAAAGTGCTTATATTACCCAAGACAACGCTGAGCAAATTCCCATTTTCTGTGAATAAAGAAGTTGTCTTGCTTAAAGATATCAAAACAACATTATTTCTGCTGCATGACTCGTAAAGCTCATTTAAGTATTTGTTTTCATTTGTTAAAGTGCTTTGCAAATTTCCGTCCAATACCATGAAATCGGAAATTTTCTCATCGGCAATTAGTTTAGCCAATTTTAATTCCGCAAACCTTCTAATAGCATTTGCAACATTGCTTATTTCTGCCCTATTCACGCCAACCATCAAAGTAGTATCAAATGAGCTGAAATATATATCTTCAAATGGCATAGAATTTTTTGCCATAAAAAATGTTGTTTTATAGCAAATTTCATTGTTTTGGTTTACAGCTTGTATAAAAGCAAGTATTTCAAATTTTTTAACTGATATTTTTTTATTATTTTGGTAAACAACATAGCTTACTCTTGTCAAGTTTAATGAGAAATTAGAAGAGCCGATTATTTCAGCATTTCCTCCATCTACAAAAGCAATCTTTTTATTTGTAGCTGATGCTGTTACTTCATGAAAATTTTTTTTGTCAATCTTATGCGCCCTGTAGCCTTTTCCTGAGAATTTAGGATATGTTTCTGTAAATACCAAACCCTCATCAATGGTTTTCAAAATTTTTTCAATAACTTCATCGTACATAATATAGGTTATTCTATACTGATTTTTAATTGTATTGGTTTCATATTCTGCAATTAAAAAAATTTTTAAATAGCTTAAAAACAACTTAAAAAATGTCAGAAAAAGGAATGTCAGTTATAGGCAAAGAATTCAAGGCAGCTGAAAAAATACCTGAAAAACATAGGAATTTCACATTCTTGGATCAAGCAATTCTATGGTTTGGTGCTGCATCATTGCCAGCAGCATGGTATTACGGCGCTTTAATGGCTGGTTTTGCTGGATTGCCAGGCGCTTTCTTGTTGATTTTTGTTTTCAGCACAATTATTTTCATTCCATGGGCTTTGCTCGGCTACATTGCAGCAAAAACAGGAGCTTCTTCAATGGTTTTGGTAAGGCCTGCTTTTGGAATTAAAGGCTCTAAACTACCTTCTATATTTTACTTGATTTTCGGCTTTGGATGGGGTGCTGTTAATGTATTTATTGCAGCAATTGCAATGAGTTTTGTTTTTAGCATTTGGCTTAAATGGCCTGCATTTTTGCAGCCTGGTTATCAGCCATATATGATAGTCAGCATTTTAGTAATTTGTTTAATTCAAGGATTTTTTGCGGTTGCTGGTCATAAAATAATAAAATGGATGTCATGGATTGCTGTGATTTCATTAATTGGATTGGGGACATATCAAACATATATTGTACTCAGCAATTGGGGTTTTATCAGCTTATTGGATTGGAGGCCTCCACTTGAAGGATTAAAGGCAACTTTTGGAAGCGGCATTTTTTCAATAACCTATACAATAACTTTTGCCTTGCTTATTGATTTGCTTATAGCTTACAACTGGACTTGGGAGTTTATTGGAGATTTTTCAAGATTTGCAAAAAACACAAGAGCAGGCTCTTTGGGGCCTTTTATAGGCGCTAATTTGGCGCAATACTGGTGGTTTGTTGTTGGCGCTTTAGGGGTTGTTTTCTTGACAGTTTCAACAGGTGTTTATAATCCAGCTGCATCTGACCCAAGCAGCACAACCACACAGCTTGGATTTGGATGGATTGCCTATGTTGTGATTTTAGCAGCAACAATTGCAACAAATGCAGGCAACATATATGCTTCTGCATTAGGAATGTCAAACATCAAGCCAAACCACAAATCAAAAATGAGAACATTGTTATTGATTTCATCTTTCATAATTTTGCCATTGAGCTTGATTCCTTTGCTGTCGCCAAACTTTGTCGGCTTCTACATATTCTTCTTGGATTTCTTAGGCGCGATTGTGATTCCATTGTGGACTTTGACATTGGTAGATTATTTTTTTGTTAAAAAACGAAACTATACTGATGACATATTCAAAGAAAAAGATGGTGCTTATTGGTACAAAAAAGGCTGGAACATTCCTGCAATTGCAACTTTAATTCTCGGAACGATAATTTACTGGGTTATTGCATTTGGTTTCCCAAGGCTAAGAGAAAAATACACAGCAGCAATCCCGACAATGATTATTATTTCCGTAGTTTATTATTTATGGTCAAAAAAGAAATAAAATAAAAAAGAAATATTATATTTATTCTATCTTTGTTGTAATCTGTCCTTGATTAGTATGTGGTATACTAGTTTCAATGTTAGTGTAACTGATATTAGTCTGCCCATTATACTTTGAACCTGAATTTGTGCAAGTTAAAGTGTACGTTGTTGCACCACCATTTGCAAGAGTTCCCTGGCTTCCTAAAGCTGTGCAACCCTGTGCCTTTACACTATCAACAGTAATATCATATCCCAATGAATTTTGTACCCTCAAAACTAGAGTTGTATCTGTTGCTTTATGATCCAAACAAGCTAGTCCTGATTGCAGAGTGCATTTGCTTGGCAGAAATCTGTCTGGGTTTAAAACGCCAAAATAAGCAAGAGCGCCAATAGCAACTAAAACAACAAGTATAGCCCAACCATAAGTCATGATAAATTCAAGGGCTGCTTGAGATTTTTTATTCATCATCATCTTTCACCTCTATTTTATAATAAACTTTTATTAAAATATATAAACTTATTGATTTTGGTTACTCTACTTTCGTATTTAAATTGCCATATGCTGTCTTTGTAAGATTCGTCTTCTTTAATGAATAAGCCAAAGTTATTTCTCCCTTAAAAGCTTCTTTGGCAGCGCCATTATCGCATCCCGTGATAACAAACGTATTTTCTGTCCCGCTTTGCATTTCGCTGGTGAAAGCTGTTGTGCATGAGCCGACTTGAATGCTGTCAACAATAATAGTTTCACCTTTTCCGTTTGCTATAACCAGTGTAACCTGTGCTGGTTCAACTTTATGTGCAACGCACGCCAATCCTGGTTCTAAAACACATTTCTCTGGAAGAAATTTCTCAGGACTCAAAACACCAAAATAAGCAAGAGCAGCTATTGCTGCAAGAACAACAAGTATAGCCCAGCCATAAGTCATAAGGAATTCCATTGCAGCTTGGCTTTTTTTAGATTTAATAGAAGTCTTAACTGACTCAGAAATCTTCATTAACTTCACCTCATTTTTCAAAATCATTTTTGGATTTAAGTATCAATTGAATAACTAATATTTAAATCTTTTCATAAAAATAAAATATGTGGCTCTTTAAAAACTGTTATAATCATTAATGCTGTTAAACTGGATAATAATTTGGAATATTTTTCATAATATGAAGTTAAATGCATAAATTTTCACTTAACGATACCTTTAAAAATAAGAGATTTACCCTTACAAAGAGAGGGCTTTAGCTGCCTTAAGCATGGGTCTAGTGGCATGTGATGTTCGCAATAAATCCGCTCACAAATCATAGCATGAAGCTGTAGGGTAGCTTGGACACATCCTTTCTGGTTTGGGACCAGAAGA
>CAZUWB010000059.1:0-6062 GCA_964623945.1 uncultured Methanosarcinales archaeon
TTTTTTTTTTTTTTATATTATTATGTTATAAAAATAATTGAATATTTTATACGAATTAATAAAAAAAGAGGTGTATATTTGTTCAAAAGATTTAGAATTAAGAGGAAGGAGAAAAAACATGAACCACAGATTCAACATTCTGAAAAAGATAGTGTCAAGAGCAAGGTGCAAATTACAGGTCTTCCCCCCATATCTCTGAAAAAAGAAGAAAAGGGTCAGAAAAAACCAGAATTAAAAACTACTGTCATTAAAAAAGAAGACATAAAGGAGCTTGCAACATACAATTTTGTTTCTGACAACATACCAATTACCATTAATATATACAAGAAAAAGGGTGAATTTGTTCCTATATATGATGTTTCAATCTCAAGCATAAGCAAAAATACAGAGATAATTCTTGAGAAAATAAGGGAGGAATTAACAACACAAGTAACCTTAGGTATGGTTGATATTTTAACAACAAAGGATACTGGAATTATAGAGCAAGGATTTATTGATGCGATAACAATCTTAGTCAACAAGCATTTTCCAGATGCAGATGAAAAGACAGTAAATTTCCTAAAATCTTACCTCATACAAAAAAGCCTTGGGCTTGGAAGCATTGAAGTTTTGATGGATGATATAAATCTTGAAGAAATAGCGATTAATAATGCCGAAGATCCTGTATGGGTTTATCATGTAAGGTTTGGTTGGCTCAAGACAACTATCTTTCTGGCAAGCGAAGACCAGATAAGGCATTACGCTACAATGATAGGAAGAAGAGTTGGAAGGCAACTGACTATTTTAGAGCCTTTGATGGATGCTCATCTGAAAGGAGGCGACAGGGTCAATGCAACTCTCGAACCAATTTCTGTTAGCGGGAATACAATAACATTGAGAAAATTTGCAGCAAAACCATGGACAATCACAGATTTCATTAAAGATAATACAATATCGACGGAAGCAGCATCATTAATATGGCTTGGTGTGCAATACGAATTATCCACATTGATTTCAGGTGGAACCGCAACAGGAAAAACTTCTATGCTTAATGTAGTTGCAAATTTTTTTCCCCCTAATCAAAGAGTTATAAGCATAGAGGACACTCGAGAAATTCAATTGCCAAAATTCCTGCACTGGATTCCTATGACTACAAGACTTCCAAATCCAGAAGGCAAAGGCGAAGTTTCAATGCTTGACTTGCTTGTAAACTCATTAAGAATGAGGCCTGACAGGATAATTGTTGGCGAAATCAGAAGAAAAAGGGAAGCTGAAGTGCTTTTTGAAGCAATACATACAGGCCATTCAGTTTACGCGACTGTACACGCAAATGATACTCATGAAACAATAACAAGGCTTACGAACCCGCCAATTGAAATTCCAACTACTATGCTACCAGCTATTTCAATGGTGGTTGTGCAATACAGGAACAGAAGAACTGGTGTAAGGAAAACTTTCCAAATATCTGAAATATTGCCAAATTCCGAGCCAAATGTTTTGATACAATTAGATATAAGAAAAGGTGTGTTGAAAAAAGTTGCAAATTCAAAATCTCTGATAAGCACTATAGAGTTATTTACAGGCTTTACAAGAAGCGAGCTTAAAAGATCTTTGAATGAGAAAGAAGCTGTACTTAAGTGGCTTGTGAAAAACAATGTCAATACGGTAGATACTGTTGGAAGAGTAATGGCAGAGTACTACACAAATAAGGACAATTTAATGGGCTATGTAAAAAGAAACAAACTTTTGGGTGATTAAAATAAAACCAATTGCTTTAAACACAATGTTCCAAAGGTTAGCAAAATCATTTCCTACGCTGAAGTCAAAATTAAAACAAGCTGGAATAGAATCAAAACCAGAGGATTTTGTTAAAAAGACATTTTTGTCTGCATTCTACATGACGACTCTGTTAGTTGTTTTATTGTTTATGTTACTGGCAAAATTAAATGTCGTTAAAGGCATATTATTTTTGGCTGTTCCTCTTGTATTCTTAATTATATTTTTTTACATGATAAAATTGCCAGACCTTATAATATCAAGAAAAGAAAAGGAAATAAGCAAGGAAATTGTTTTTGCGGGCAGATTTATCATAATAGAGTTGGAATCCGGAGTGCCATTGTACAATGCTATGGTTAATGTTTCAAAAAATTACGAAGTTATAGGAAGGTACTTTAAAGAGATAACAGACAAGGTTGATTTAGGCACAAGCATGGAAGACGCATTGAATGAAGCAGTTGAATTCGTTCCATCAAATGATTTTAGAAAGATATTGTGGCAAATCATAAATTCTATGAGAACAGGCTCTAATATATCGAAATCTCTTTACTCTGCTATGGAGCAGATAACAAAAGACCAGATAACTGAAGTGAATAAGTACGGAAAAAAGCTCAATCCATTGGCAATGTTCTATATGATAATTGCTGTTATTCTGCCTTCTTTAGGAATTACTATGTTAATAATAATGTCTTCGTTCATAAAATTTCAGTTAAGCCTTACAATTTTGATTGTGCTTGCTTGCTTGCTTGGTTTTATGCAATATATGTTCATATCAATGGTAAAGTTCTCTAGGCCAGCAATTGAGTTTTGAGTTGCATGCGGGAATGACTCGCAAGCTCGCATCCAAATACTATGTTTAATATAAAAAGAATATTCAAAGGAAAGACGGATGAAGCACCTACACGAGGAAGAATAGAGTTCTTTAAAAAAAAATTTGAGAAATCTAAGAACAAAAAAATTAAGGCTCAGGAGCGAAGGCAAAGAATAAAAAATTATATTGAAAGAGCAGGCCTCGATATACAACCTAAAAAGCTATCTAAAATTTTTTTTGACATTGCTGTTCTGATAAATTTAGTATTATCTGCGTACCTTATCTATTACTTTTCTGTCACTTACGGTATCACATGGGGAACTGTTGTAGCGTCTATGATTGCGCTTTGGGTTCTTGTTTTTGTGCTTTTGATATTCGCTTTATGGATGATGTTTTACTTGGCTGTAGATTTAAAGATTTTCAAGAGGAAGGTTGACATAGAAGAGGTTTTGCCTGATTTTTTGCAATTGACTGCTTCAAATATAAATGCAGGCATGACAATTGATAGGGCTTTATGGTTCGCTGTAAGGCCAAGATTCGGAGTTTTGACAAAAGAGATTGAAATGGTTGCTAAGGAAACAATGAGCGGGGTTGATTTGAATGTTGCATTGGAGAGATTTGCTGCTCGATACGACTCAGTTATCTTAAAGAGATCAATAAGTATGCTGAATGAAGGCATAGCGGCTGGTGGAGAAATTGGAGATTTGCTTAACAGAATAGCGGTGAATATACAGGAGCAAAAATCAATGATAAAGGAAATGTCTGCAAACGTAACAACTTATGTCATTTTCATTACTTTCTCGACTGTAGCTGCAGCCCCTTTTTTATTTGCAATGTCGGGAGTTTTAATACAAGTTGTACAGAATATTAGCTCTGCTTTAGGAACAACATCAAATGTTGTTGCAGGTGCTGGCATTCCATTGACCTTTTCAGGAGTCGGAATAACACAAACAGACTTCAGGATTTTTTCAATTCTTTCTTTAATGATAACTTCTATGTTCTCTGCAATGATGATATCAACCATCAAAAAAGGCAACATAAAGTCTGGTGTGAAATATATACCAATATTTATAGTGACATCATTAACGATTTATTTTATTGTTGGAAAATTAACTGGTTCTTTGTTAGGAATATTTTTTGGTTAGGGAAGCGTGTTTTTAAGCGTATAAAAGAAGCCTACTGCGGTTTAGTGGCTGTAAAATAACAATTTTTAAATATGATTTATGTGAAAGATGCTTTATGGTTACACTAAGAAGAGCAACACAATAGCTCAATCTTTATAAATTACTTTAATTTTCTTATAAAATATGACACTAACAGAAGCTCAAAGATTTCATTTGAAGAAATTCATTAAGGAACTTGAAAATTTTAGAGGCAGGCACACTGAATTAGTTAGTGTTTACATTCCCCAGGATTATGACTTAAACAAGATTATCAATCATCTTGCTCAAGAGCAAGGCACTGCTTCTAATATAAAGTCAGCTGCTACAAGAAAAAATGTTACAGATGCTTTGGAAAGGATGATTCAACATTTGAAATTATTTAAAAAAACTCCACCAGATGGATTAGCTGTATTTTCTGGCAATGTGGCTGAAAGAGAAGGCCAGCAAGACTTTAAAGTCTGGAGCATTGAACCTCCTGTTCCATTAAAGACAAGAATTTACAGATGTGACAAGGAATTTGTTCTTGATATTTTAAGGGACATGCTTGAAGCAAAAGAAGTTTATGGATTGGTTGTTATGGACAGGCGAGATGCAAACATCGCTTTATTGAAGGGAAAAACAATCATACCTTTGGTTAAGACTCATTCTGAAGTGCCTGGAAAGTTCAAGGCGGGAGGACAAAGCGCAATGCGCTTCCATCGCCTTATAGAAGGAGCTGCAAAAGACCATTACAAAAAAGTAGCAGAATATATGAAAGAAACATTTCTTAATATGGAAGGCTTAAAAGGAATAATTGTAGGTGGACCAGGACCTACAAAATATGATTTAGTTGAAGGAGATTTCATAACTAATGAAGTAAAAAAAAAGATAATAGCAATCAAGGACTTAAGTTATACTGGAGAATTTGGGTTAGAGGAACTGCTTGAGAAAAGCCATGATGTTTTAGCACAAGAAGATGTTATGGAAGAGAAAAAGATTGTTGGGAAGTTTCTTGAGATACTAGCCACAAAGCAAAATATGGTATCATATGGCGAAATTGACGTTATGAATAAGTTAAAAATGGGCGTTGTTGATACGTTGCTTTTATCAGAAGATTTAAGCGAAGAAAAGATTGAAGAATTTGAGAATGCAGCAAAACCAGTAGGCACAAATATTAAAATAATATCTACTCAGACAAGAGAAGGCGCACAACTTAGAGATTTTGGAAAAGTAGCAGCAATTTTAAGATATGAAGTACATACTTAAGAAAATTTGGGATACAATAAATTCATTAACGGTGGACATTAACTAAATTCAAATAAAATCATTTTTAAATTAATTAAAAAATAATGGCAAAAAATTTTATGTGTAAATTAATTTTAAATAAAAATAAAAAATTAAAATAAGATTAAATGGAAAATGGGCATAGAACAATATGTTTTAGAGAAAAGAGAAATAGTAAATGAAGAATTATTTAGAATTTTGTCAAAGAAAGGTTTACTCACTAAGGCTGCTAGACATACAATATTAAGCCCAAGTCATAGATGGCGACCCATAGTTACAATAGCAACAGCTGATATGTATGGAATTCTGAATGAAGAAATATTACCAATAGCATGTGCTGTTGAAATAATACATGGGTCTAGTATAATAATTGATGATTTGCCATCATTTGATGATGGTATGCTAAGGAGAGGCAAACCAACTTTACATAGAGTTTATGGAGAACATTTAGCAGTCTGTACAGCATATTCTATACTTGTTATGGCGTATTCTTCAATCTCATCAAAAAACGGGTTATCGGAAGAAATCAGAAGAAGGCTACTTGATTATTTTTATAGTACTCTTGGCGAAATGATTGAAGGGCAGTCTAAGGACATAGCCTCAAAAAACAATGATATGACTGTTGATAAAATATTAGAAATGTATGAACAAAAGAGTGGGGCTCTTTATGGGTTTAGTGCAGTTGCAGGAGGTCTTGTTGGTAAAGCAAGCGATGCAGAACTTGATTTTTTATCGAAATATGGAAGAAGAATGGGAACTGCGTATCAAATTCTTGATGATATTTTAGATATCGAAGCACAGCCTATTGAGATAGGCAAAGATGTAAGAAAAGATTTAGGAAAAGCAGCTTTACCCTCATTTATTGAGGTTGATGCTAGCAGAATAAAAGCCCAAGAATTAATTAATGATTCTAAAGAAGCACTAACGCATATAGGCAAAGAGACTCATAAGCTGAGTGATTTAGTTGATTATATTGTACTTGTCAATGTCAATAGAAAAGAAACATCACCAATTATTAAATATAATTAAAAACACTTCCCTCTTTGCTAAAGAAATGAAATACAATCCAA
>CAZUWB010000060.1:0-3353 GCA_964623945.1 uncultured Methanosarcinales archaeon
ACAAAAACAACAATTAGAAAATGATATAAAAGCAGTTACAATGCATATGTTTGAGTTGAAAAAGGTAAAAGATGGCTATAAAGCTACAGTTGTAGTTGATATCTAATCTAAAAACCTGTATCTAATTAAATAAAATCCTGATTTAATCAAATAGTAAACCAAATCATAAAATCTCCCAAAATACAAAAAACTTGTAATCAAAACAAAAATTAGTTTTATTTCATCAAGCATTTCCTGTCATCTTTTGTTTTTTATTGCCCTTTATAAAATGATTTTTTAATGAATCGTTGAAGTTTGTCATGAATTTAAAGCCGAAAGTCACTTTGTTGTTGACTATCATCATCTCCCTTTTCTTCCCATTCACATAATAATCTTTAATCGCTTTTTCTCTTTGGGCATGTGGATAATTTAAGTCGTACATATGCTCATTTTCCAGAACTAATTTTACAAATTTCCAGTAGTCCTCTGCTCCAGTTGATCTTTTATCATAGCTGAAAATAGACATCTTTGATTTTGGAGATTCTTTGAGCTTTGAATTTGTTCTTACTGGCTCGGCAACTAACAATGGGGTGAATTCTTTTCTCATTTTAAACAGAATTTCATTGCATATTTTATTTCTTTTATCAAACATTGTTGGCAAAATAGAGCTGATTAAGGCTGTGCGGTCGCTTAATTTGTTGAACTCAACAATTCTTTTGACGGTTTTTTCCAAAGAATCGTAGCCAAGCACATCTGTAGATACTGGAATTATGACTTCATTTGCATAATACAAGGCATTTTTGTTAAGCAATCTTAACGATGGCGGGCAGTCAATTATCAAATAGTCATAATCGAGCTTTAATGCAAATTTCTTATCAAGAAAATCCACGCTTTTCTTCTCTCTTGACATTTGCTGCTCAGCTTCAGCAAGCTTGTGGTCGCAATGCACAATATCAAGGTTTCTTCCAAGCTTGCTTATGCAATCTTGTAAGTCAGCGTCCTCCATTAAAAAATGATAAATGTTATACTTTGAGCTTATATTGTGGCATACGCTTATATCGCCTTGAGGGTCTAAGTCAATCAATAGCACTCTTTTGTTGTTCCTAGACAATCCTGCAGCCAAGTTGACAGCTGTTGTTGTTTTACCCACACCACCTTTTTGGTTGAATATAGCAATTTTTCTCATATAAGTCACCTCTTTAGTTTAGAAGCAAAGAAACAATCCTATTGTTTTAAGTGATAGGTTATATTTAAAGATTACGTTTTTATATATTAATATAGAAAAATGTATACTAAATATAAAGATTTATTTACTATATGGAAAACAAAAATTCATAAATGATTTATATACAAAAATATTCTACATAAAAAATTAATCTACTGGCGCGCCTGCTGCTATTGCAGCAGCTTTGTTGTCAAAAACAGATATTTTACAATTATCATCAGTTGTACCCTGTCCTTGGCCAGGTGTGTAACCACCGTTGTTAACCTCAACTATTCCATCACCATCAAAATCTAAATTAGCAAACATTCCTGTTTGAGGCTCTATAAAAACAATTTTCCCACCTGATAGATGGACATCAGTTATTGCATGTGCTATTGCTGGAGGGTTTCCTGGACCTCCATAGCACCAGTATGCTGTAAAAGTGGCATTATAACCTAGACCTGTTAAAAATATTTCTAGTTCATCAGCAAAATCATCACAGTCATGGCTTGCATTATAAGTGCCTAAATGGACTCCGCTTGCATTAACATTCTTACTTAAATTAGTGAGTACTCCATTTGTTGAGAGATTAGCAGGAGCAAAATTTGTTTTATTTGAGACTGTAACATCACGAATTCTTTCTTCTTGATCTAGACATTCCATTACTGCTCCTCCTTGCAATCTACAGTCTTTTATTATAGATGAAAAGCAGTTGTCATCATTTAAACAACAAGTGGTATCTTGACATGGAAATTCACAAATTGCTTGTTGTTCATTTGCTGAAGCAAGACATAACTCTGCTTGCTGTCTTACATTTTCCCTGCAATTTGGGTCTGTGCTTAGACGGCAATTTGATAAAGCGTTCTTTTTTTGCTCTCTACAATCTCTTTCAGATTGCCTTGCAGTTTCTCTACAAGAACTTAAGCATTGGGTTTTTGAAGAAGTATTAACATAATATTGATTATTGGCTATATTAATTGCAATAACTAAACCTAACATTAATAGAAATATAAAAAGGAAAATAATAATTATTTTTTTCATTCGCCCCCAATTAGTGAGTAAAGCTTAAAAAGTATATAAATTTTCCTATTTCTTTATTTAAAAATCAAAATATTTATATACAAAATAATTAATCAAAAAAAATATGGAAACATTTCTAGCGAATGATGCTGATATCAAGGATGGTAAAACTTTAGAAGTTGATTTTGCAGGAAGACCTGCTATTCTGTTTAGGTTAGAAGGAGAAGTGTATGCTTACATCAACTGCTGCACTCATGTCGGCGGACCAATGAAATTGAAAGTAAAGCCAGATACTGCTTATTTGGATTGCACTTGGCATGACTCACATTTTGATGCAAAAACAGGGCAAACATTAAGAGAGCCTGCTCCTATGGATTCTAAATTGATTAAGCTTCCAATACAAGTTAAAGAAGGAAAAGTGTTTTATGTTTATCCTTAAATATTCTTTCTCTTCAATAATTGAGATGTAGTCAAGAATTTAGCTCCTTTCTTCTTAAATAAATCCAAATCCTTCTTTTCATTTTTCTTGAAAACAGGTCTTATTGCGTCTTTAATTACAAAAGTTTCAATTCCCATGCTTCTTAATCCTAAAACAGCTGCTTTGACGCAGTAGTCAGTTGCAACGCCATAAACATAAGCCTTTTTTATTATTTTCAAAATTTGCTTTAGATTTGGGTTTGAGAAAGCGTCATATTTTTGCTTTTCAATCAGCAATCGATTTTTTTCAGTTAATTTTTTTATATTTTTATTGTTTAATTTTTTATTTGGAATAATCTCCGTGTTTGGTAATATAGTTTCCTTAATCTTTTTCTGTCCTTTTGTGTTTTTCATACAATGAGGCGGAAATGTTTTAGAGGCAATTTCCCAGTCACTCATTTTGTGGTTGTCTGCAGAAGCTATTACAGAGACGTTCTTTCTCTTAACAAAATTAGTTATTTTTTTAAGGTTTGGTATTATTTTTTCTGCATCAGGAACATAGAGCTTGCCATCTTTGTGCATGAAGTCATATTGTGTGTCTACATCAAAGAATATAATGTTTTTCATAGAAGAAAATTAGTTTAGCTTTATTTTTAAATATTTTGTTTGAGTTGTTTATTTAATTTTGATGTCAAATTTTTTAATTCTGGACTTATATCAACTTTATATTTTG
>CAZUWB010000060.1:3453-6034 GCA_964623945.1 uncultured Methanosarcinales archaeon
TTTAATTTTGATGTCAAATTTTTTAATTCTGGACTTATATCAACTTTATATTTTGTAGCATTTTTTAATTCCCGCGAAAATTCTCCGAATTTCCGGGGCCTCAAAAATCTTTGATTTTTGATGGTTTTATAGTATTCTGGAAGTTTTGATAAATTCTCTTTTGTTGTTTTTCTTATAGCTTCTAATGAAGGCATTTTATAAACAATTTTTCCATTTTCCATAACTTTCTGCAGTAATCTTTGCCCATTAATTTTTTCATCCTTCAATCCCAGTATATCCTTTAAATAATTATCATTTTTATCAAAAAATCTATAAACTTGTTTTTTGCCTGGATAAGTAACTTTGCCTTTGCTTAATTTCATTGTCGGCAATAGTCTACCATGATTGCTCAACTCAACTAACTTATAAACAACGTCGCAATAAGGGGCGTCATTAGAAACACCCATTGCAGTTCCAACGCCAAAAGCATCAATTAAAGCACCCTTTTTTTCCAATTCTTCAATTTTATATTCGTCAAGATTGCCGCTTGCAAAAATATTAATATATTTTAGTTCATGTTTATCAAGAATTTTTCTTGACGTTTTGCTTAAAGTAACTAAGTCACCGCTATCAAGCCTTATTGCTTTTAATTTGTAACCTTGCTTTTCCATTTTTTTTGCAACAATTGCAGCTTTTTCTACACCTTTTAATGTGTTGTATGTATCAACTAAAAAAGTTGAATTGCTTGGAAATGTTTTTGAATATGCTTCAAAACTTTCTTGCTCTTTTTCAAAAGCCATCACAAAACTGTGCGCCATTGTGCCATAAATCGGAATTTTGTATTTCATTCCAGCAAGGACATTTGAAGTTCCTACACAGCCGGCAATGTAAGAAGCTCTTGCAACTTTCATTCCAGCATCTGCGCCTTGCGTCCTTCTCAAAGAGAAATCTATAACTGGTTTTTGCTTTGCAGCCAAAACAACCCTTGAGGCTTTTGTTGCAATTGTAGTCTGCAAGTTTATTGTATTCAACAAAAAAGTTTCAACTAACTGGGCTTCAATTATCGGGGCAGTAATACTTAATATCGGCTCATTTGGGAAAAAAACTGTGCCTTCAGGCAAAGCAAAAACATCCCCTGTGAATCTAAACTTTTTCAAGTAATCTAGAAAATTATTTTTGAAGATATTTTTTGATTTTAAAAATTCTATATGTTCTTTACTAAATCTTAAATTTTTTAAATAATTAAGTGCATCTTCTAAGCCAGCTGCTATGAAATAAACTCTATTTTGTGGCAATTGTCTAATGAATAAATCAAATGTTGCCGTGTCTCTTATTTTATTGTCAAAATAGCTTGCGCACATTGTCAGTTCATACAAGTCTGTCAATAAAACAAAATCTTCTTCCTTAATCATAAGCAGAAAATAGTTTTGCTTTGTTTATAAATTTTGTTTTTAGAAAAGAAAGACTTATTCCCTCAACATATTCTCATATTCTTCTTCTTCAGCAACTTCTTCAGAAAGCAAATCTTCTGCAAGTTCGTGAGTTACTAAATCTTTGCCGTGAGTTTTATTTGCCAAGTCATTGTACAATGAAATTGCGTGTTGCTCCATTTTTAAGAAGACTTCAATGAATCCTTTGATGTCGCTTCTTTCTTTTGGGAAATTTACTTTTCCAAATCCTGCTAATTTCTCCATCTCGCTTAAAGTTTGAGGTGGCTCGCCGCCAAGCTCTGCAATCCTTTTTGCAATTCTATTTGCATGCCCAAACTCACCTTCAGTTGCTTTTTTGAAAATTTCTGCATAAACAGGAGTTCTTAAACCAGAAACAATATCAGAAGCCAAAGATGCATAATAATGCACTACCCACTCAAAAGCATAAGCTTTGCTTAATTCGTTTATGAGCCATTTATGGTCTAGTTTTGCAATTTCTCTTCCTTTTTGTCCCATTTAAAACCACCCAAAAAATTAATACTCAAAGCTTTGCCCGCATCCACATGAGCTGTGAGCATTTGGATTGCTTATTTTAAAGCCACCGCCCTGCAAACTATCAACATAATCAAGCTTTGCACCCTTCAAGAATTGCATATTTTCTTTGCTGACTAATATTTTAACGCCTTTCTCTTCAAAAATAATGTCTAGATCTGTTGTGTTGTCATCTAATTCAAGGCCATATTGAAATCCAGAACAGCCTCCTGGAATAATTTCAACTCGCAAGCCAGAGCCTTCTTTGCTATTTTCCTTAAGAACTTCTTTTAACTTTTCAGCTGCTTTATTTGTAATTATAAACTCTTTTCCTACATCAAGCTTTGATTCTTCAACAGCAATGTTTAATTTAGAAATTACAGATTCAATTTCTTCGTCACTCATTCCATGTCCTTTAAATCCTTGCTCTAAGGTTTCGTAATAAGAAACATGACAGCCAACACAATGCACTCCAGCAGCTTGCAAAGTCTCTATACATGCAGGATACTTTGCTACTACATCTCCAATAGTCATTTCTTTATTTATCAATTGAGCTTTGACTTCTTTTGCTTGCTGTTCCATAACAATCACTTTTGTTAACTATTGTTAAGTATTCTGATATATAAATGTTTTCATTACCT
>CAZUWB010000061.1:0-388 GCA_964623945.1 uncultured Methanosarcinales archaeon
TGGATACGAGGGTTCGAATCCCTTCCCCCGCATTTATTTTTTCTTTCACAACTTTTATATAGAAATCTTTTTTTTCAGGAACTATTATGCCTCTGTGGCTTAGTAGCTAAAGCGTTGCCTTGGTAGATGCTTGCGATTAGCAAAGCTCACAATCCAGAAAGGCAAAGACCGTGGGTGCAACTCCCATCAGAGGCTTTTATGCTAGAATTAAATAACTAACTATAAACTCTCGGTCTTTTATCAATCTTGGCAACAAGAACTATTTTTTCATTCTCTTTTACTTTATACAAAGCCCGAAAATCTCCAATCCTATATCTGAAAACTTTGTCGGTATTGTCTCTAAAAATAAATTTAGCATCGCTTGGCACTGGGTCTTGAGCAAGTTTTC
>CAZUWB010000061.1:398-6022 GCA_964623945.1 uncultured Methanosarcinales archaeon
TTCTTCAATACGCTCTTTGATGTGCTTGTCAAGTTTTTCTAAGAATTTCTGTGATTGTTGAGATATTTCAACAGAATACAATTTAAGCAAGCCTCTTTGTTTTTCCTGACTTCAAGTCTTTTTCAGCTTCTTCAAGTGCTTGAATATCGTCATCAGTCAAAACAGCATCTACATCAGAAATATGTTTCTTTAAGTAATCTAAATCAGATTGTATTGCATCCAATTTATCCATTATCTGTTTATTATCCCCAGTCATACTCTTCTTATATTCATTGGCTTTTATATAATTTTCGTTTTTTGAGAATTTAATGGTAAGCAGATTTTTATACCTTGATAATAATTCGAATGAGAGAGAAATAGCAATCACGTTGGGGCTTTACATTAGAATGAAAGTACCATCAGAGGCTTTCCATAAAACAAAAAAACAAAAAAGAAAATCAAAAAAATTCTTTTCTAAAGACCGTTTGCTCCAAACTAGCTTTTCCCGCACCATACGCTAAGGTAACGAGGAATGCAAGCATGAACATAAGGGCAGGCGCTCCCTGATTTATCATTGGATTCCATCCGCTCATTGAAACGAGTGTCATGTAGGCCACTATCATCTCGATGACACCGAAGAAAGATGCAAGACGTGTTAAAACACCAGACATCAAAGCCAAACCAATCAGGAACTCAGCTGCACCAGCGAACCATACCAAGGTTCCAAAAGCAGCAGGCCCACCGGGCATGCCCCATAATCCAAACAATTTCATCACACCGAACATGAAAAATAATGCACCGATGCCTATACGAAAAATCACGTATAGATACTCTCCATATTTTGTTTCAAAATAAGCCATAGTGTTCTACCTCCTTTAATTCTTAAGAAGCAGTTACATCAGAATCTTGAACGCTGTTGGCAGAAATTTGCTGGAATCTGTAAGTTTTGCCATTAGACTCAATTTTTAATGGAATGCCGTAAAAAGTGTCAATCCACAATATGCCGTTATTTGCTTCGACTTTCCAAGTATTTCTTTCATCGATTATCTCTTCACCTACTTTTTTGGCATCAGTTATTCCATCAACCCAATCAAGAACTGTTTTAATATAGGCTTCATCATAATTCAAATCAGCCTTTTTTCCTTTATATGCACAGTAAGTTGCTTCACAATAAGAAATTGCAGTTTCAGCTGTTTTATCTATAAAGATAACATCGTAAGAATCCGGCAGGTCTAAAGATTGTATTTCTCGTGCTGGTATGTACTTTATTTTAGTATCTTTAACATAAAACTCAAAAAAATTGTCGCCTGTTTTAGATGTTTCAGGCCCTCTGTATTTATAATAAATATTTTTTACCCTAGTTTTGGATTTATCCAGTAATTCCTTGACCTCAGCTGAAATCTCCTGTTTTGGTTGTATAATTGATGGCTGTTCAACAGGCTGCTTAACATCTTCTTTAGGTTGAGGTGGAGCAGTTGTTGTTTGCTGAGTAGTCTGGGCAGGGGCACAAGACACAATAAAGACTAATGCCAAAACGCCGAAAATCAATAAAATTTTTCTCATTGCTTGAGTATATCTCAATCCTTTAAAAATTTTTCTCAGTTCTCTTCTCTTTAGAAAACTTTTTATATAACCAAGTTTAGAAAACCACTAATGGCAAGGGTTAAGAAGGTAATGCTGACTAATGTGCCAACATTAAAAAAAGAGGCAAAGATTGAGGAAGCAGCTAAGTTGCTGGCTAAAGATCAAACTGGTTGCGTTGTAATTGTTGAAAATAACGCACCAATCGGCATTGTAACAGAGCTTGATTTTGTAAGGGATGTTGTTTCCAAAGGCAAAAACTTTAAAGAACCCGTAAGCAAGATAATGTCTTCTCCAGTAACATTTATGGATCCTAATATGAAGTTAGATGAAGCTTTAAAGATTATCGACACAAAAAGATACAGGAAATACCCGGTTGTTGAGAATGGGACCTTAATAGGTTTAGTAACAAAAAAAGAAGTTGTAAATGCAATTAGTGATAATTTAAAATTGCATAGGAACATACAAAATGTTGTGCTAGTGCTTTTTGTTTTTTTTGAGCTTTTTGTTTTTGTATTTGCAAGATACCTGTCAAAATAATTTACTTACAAATTTAAAATGATAAAAGTAAGAAACATAATGACAAAGGAAGTCATTACAATATTGCCAAGCTCAAGCATAATAGAAGCTGCAAATCTGATGGTATCTAAATCGGTGAGCAGCTTGGTAGTTGTTGATAAAAACAATCCAATTGCTATTATAAGCGAGAACGACATCATAAAAGGAATAGTTTCAAAAACAACAAAGGTTAAGGATGTAATGAATAAAGAATTTATGGTGATTTCACCAACTACAAGCTTCTCTGAAATAAACAAATCTTTGAGAGAGAATAAAGCTAAGAGATTCCCTGTTGTAGAAAATGAAAAATTAGTGGGCTTAATAACCGAAACAGATGTAATAGAAGCAATACGGGATTTCACAAGATTTCATCAGATAATACAGGAAGTAATATTAACTGTTTTTGGATTGGCAACTGCATTCTTTTTATTTTATTTCAGCCCTATAGGAGCATCATTTTTGCGCTGATTAATGTCAGTTAGAAAAATATAAATACCACAGAAAAACCTCGAATATCTTGAGGGCCTGTGGTCTAGTGAATACAAAATTGTTGTATCTAGAAGCTATGACATCGCCTCGACATTCAATTAAACTATCGGTACGGCGAAGGTCACCAGTTCAAATCTGGTCAGGCCCATTGAGCTGCTTGCGAATTTTTATTCGCAAGCTCGCTTTCAACTACAAAAATTGGTGAGAATATCAAATCCAGATTTTATCCAAAAATATTCTTTTCTGCATTATTCTTGGCAATCTTATTTCTTGCATTTTACATAACAAGGCCGTTTTTGCCTTCGCTTCTCACAGGTGCAATTATAGCTTATTTATCTTACCCTTTGTATGGGAAAATATCCAAGTACATAAAAAATAAGAATTTCTCTTCATTCATTGTCGCTTTGCTGGTGGTTCTGCTCATTACTCTGCCTTTTGTTATAGTGCTTGGTTTAATTTCCAAAGAGGCTTATAACACATATGTAACGCTGAGTCAGCAGAACTTGGGAACAAATTTTATGAAGATAGTATGCAAGGACGAAAACTGGTTGTCCTGCAAATTTGTAAATTTATTTGTAGGTTTTTTGCCAGAAAATAACATTGATTATTATCTGCAGGTTACAATTGAGAAAATCACAGGCTTTATTATAAATAATGTTTCAAAATTCCTTGCTTCAATCCCATCGATCTTGTTAAATTTCTTTGTAATGATTTTTGTGGTTTATTATTTACTCAAAGATGGAGAAACAGTGGTAAAAAGAATAAAAAACATACTGCCATTGAAAGAGTCCCATAAGCAGCATGTGCTGGAAAGGTTTCACGATATTACATATGCAGTGTTTTATGGCAACATTTCTATAGCGGTTTTGCAGGGAATTTTAGGCGGCATAGGATTTTTGATTTTAGGTGTATCTTCTCCAATTTTATGGGGTTTTGTAATGATGTTGTTTGCATTGATACCTTATTTTGGCACAGCTGTTATTTGGCTGCCGGCAGCATTAAATTTTATATTTGTGGGTTATTTGCAAAATGAGAACTCTTTAATTATTCGCGGTGTAATATTAATCATATACGGAATATTTGTCATAAGCAGCATAGATAATATATTAAAGCCAAAAGTAATCGGGATAAAAGCAGATGTTCACCCAATTCTAGTTCTTCTTGGAGTTTTAGGCGGCTTAAGTTTATTTGGCTTTATAGGCTTGATATTAGGCCCGGTAATGCTCGCTTTACTAATGACATTTGTTGAAATATACGAAGAAGAAAAAGCCGAGCTTGAAAAATATTTTTGAACAATATAAGCAAAAATGAAATTAAGAGTTAAAGACATCGATATTTCCAGCGGAGGTCCATTAATAGCGGTTGTAAATCATGAAGATGCGGCAATGCTTGATCTTCACGTTATGGACAGAATTAAGATAAAAAAAGGGCATAAAATTGAGACTGTAGTTGTTGACATAGCGCAAAGCAAAAAAGTTGTGCCGAAAGGCAAAATTGGGGTTTTCGAGGAAGTGATTGATTCCTTAAAATTGAAAAACAACGACAAAGTAGAGATTACAATTGCAAAAAAGCCATTGTCCATTGACTATATCAAAAAAAAGTTAGACGGGCAAAAACTTTCTCAGAAAGAGATTGACCAGATTGTATGGGATATTGTCCACAACAAACTAAGTTCAGTCGAGCTTACATATTTTGTTGCAGCATGCTACACTAATGTTATGAGCACAGAAGAAACCATTTTGCTTACAAAAGCAATGGTCAAGCACGGTGATGTACTAAAATTAGATAAGTACCCAGTCATCGATAAGCATTCCATCGGCGGCATTCCTGGCAACAGAACCACAATGGTTGTAGTTCCTATAATAGCTGCTGCAGGTTATTTGATACCTAAAACAAGCTCACGTTCCATAACAAGCCCTGCAGGCACAGCCGACACAATGGAGGTTCTGTGCAAAGTATCTTTTCCAATAAGCAAGATGAAAGAAATTGTGCTTAAAACCAATGGATGCATTGTTTGGGGAGGCTCCTTAAATCTAGCCCCGGCAGATGATAAAATCATCTCAGTTGAAAGGCCTCTGGAGATAGATGCTGAAAGTCAATTGTTAGCTTCAATTATGGCAAAAAAACATTCTGTATCTAGCACGCATATTTTAATTGATGTACCGATTGGAAAGTATGCTAAAGTAAATAACATTGTTGAGGCTGTAAAATTAAAAAAAGAATTTGAGAAAATAGGTAAAAGGCTAAAAAAACATGTTAAGGTTCTTCTGACAGATGGCAAACAACCAATTGGAAATGGTATAGGTCCAGCACTAGAAGCGCGAGATGTCTTATGGCTGCTTAAGAGAGATCCAAGAAGACCACTTGATCTGGAAAAAAAGTGCCTTATGATGTGTGCTAATATTTTTAATATGGTGGGCTTGAAAGATGGGCATAAAAAAGCATCAGAAATTTTGAACTCTGGAAAAGCATATCAAAAAATGATTGAAATAATTAAAGCTCAAGGCGGAAAAGAAATTCCAGCTGAAGACATTAAGATTGGCAAAAATTCTTATGATATTTTATCAACAAAAAAAGGTATAGTGAAAGAAATTGACAATAAACTTATTTCAAGAATTGCAAGAATTGCAGGAGCACCTCATGACAAAGGAGCTGGCATATATCTTCATAAACATGTGGGTGACAAAATAAAGAAGGGCGAGAAATTATTTACTATTTATGCTGACGGCATGCACGAGTTTGAGTATGCTAAAGATGTGGCAAAGAATTCTAAGGTTATTGTTGTGAGATAAAAACGCCGACGCCCAGATTTGAATTTCCCAACCTTGATTTGCGAAGCAAATCCTTGGTTTTGGCGTGACCTGCGAGTGAGCTCGTTGCGAACTCGCTCACAACTCGCAGCTTTTTTGCTTGCCAAAAAAGGTTACTGGGATACCCTTGCGGGAATCAGCTCTCAAGGCTGACGCAATGTCCTGATTAAATTTAATATTTAATTGCCAGGTTATGCGACGTCGGCA
>CAZUWB010000062.1:0-3423 GCA_964623945.1 uncultured Methanosarcinales archaeon
TCTTGCTGTATACTGGCAATGACCTTGTGATGCGCGCTTTTAATGGCTGCATTTAATTTTCCTCCTCAGTTTTTACAACTTCTTCTTTTTTAGCAATGATTTTTGCAGATTCTCGTGCTTCCATCTTGCCCATAAATCCTTTCTGCACGCCCAGTTTTTGTATAATAACAAAATTTTTTGTCTTGCTTAAAGGTCTGCACTCCATTAATTTAACTAAATCACCTTCTTTTGCATTGATGCATTCTGGATTGTGTACTTTTAATTTTGTTCTTCTTTTTTCGTATCTCTCATATTTTTTCAAATATTGCAATCTATCAAATTCTATAATAGTTGTTTTTCTCATCTTTGTTGACAATACAGTTCCAGTAAACTGCCTTCCCCTTACGCTTAATTTTCCATGGAATGGGCATTTTACATCATTGCAACTTTGCTTTGGTATTTCCATAACAATTCCTACGTTTCTAGTTTCGATTTTTGTCATTTTATTATTTGATAATGTTTATAGCCTATAAGTTCCACTCTTGACAAGTTTTTATCACGCTCTTCAATCTTATTTTATCTCTACGCTGCTTGGCGCAAAACCATACTCAACCAAAATCTTTTTTGTCTTTTGTTTATGCTCGCCTTGCAGCTCTATTTTTCCATCTTTTATTGTGCCGCCACATGCAAGCTCTGACTTAAGCTTCTTCGCTAAGTCTTTTAGGTCTATCTCTTTTTCGTCAATGCCTTCAACAATTGTGTAATACTTGTTGAATTTTTTCCTCTCGATATAGACCAAAATCTTTTGGCTTTCTTTTGCTATTGTTTCGCAAACACATAGCTCTTTTACCAAGCCGCAAATCTGGCAAATTTCACTCATTCCTTTTTGATTCCTCCTTTCTGTTTTTAACCGAAGTTTTTATGTTTTTTATAGTCAGTATTTTTGCAATTGTTTTTTTCATTATCTTCACTTTGCCGGGGCTTTTTGGCACTGTACCTATTGCAATCTGTGAATTTATCTTCATTAATTCCTTTTTCAATTCTGAAATTTTATTTTCCAAATCCAATTCATTCATTAACTTCAGTTCTTTCGTTTTCATTTTTTTTCTTTCTTACTCCCTTTGGTTTATCAGATGTTTTTGGCTTACGTTTAGATGTTTGTTCGCTTTCAACGGTTTTCGACTCGGGAACTTTTTGAGTTTCTAAAATTTCTTTGCTGTCTTCTTTTACAACTTCAACTTTTGTTTCTTTAACATCAATTAATTCTATATCATCTGGTAATTTAATATCTGGTGGCATTATTTTTACTTTAATTCCAATAATGCCTGTTTTTAATTGAGCTTGGGCATCAGCTCTTCTAACACCCATTATTGCTATGTCACCGCATTTTTTTAAATAGCCTGAGTAAAAGCGCCATGATTTTGCTCGAGCGCTTGGCACTTTGCCACTTACAACAATTTCAATTCCCAAAGCACCTGATCTCATAACATCAGTCATTATCTTGTGCCCTATTGCCTTAAACTTTTCAGAGCCGAATTTTTCCAAAGCGTCTACAATTTTTTCCGCAACTATGTGGGCGTCTAAATTTGGTGTTTCGACCTCGCTTATTTCTATCTGAGGATTTTCCAAATTAAATCTCTTCTTTAAGTTCTTAGTGAGCTGCTTTATGTTTTGGCCTTTTCTTCCAACAATTAAGCCCGGCCTTGACGCAAAGATTATGATTTTTTCCCCTAATGGGGTTTTGACCATTTTTGTATGGCTATGACCAACATTTTCCAGGCTTTGTGTTATGTGTTCTTCTATCTGAAATTCTTTCATTTTTTGCGCTACAAATTTTCTTTCTATCATTCTTTCTTCACTTTTTGCTTTTTATCTGTAACTTCAGATTTCTTGGATTCTTCTACAACAATCTCAACATTAGTTCTTTTCATTCTTCTTCTTGTTTTTCGCCCATAGTGCCAAGCCTTTCCAGCTTTATGGGCCGAGACATGTGTTATTATCAAATTTGAGGTGTTTAGGCCTTTGAATTGCGCATTTGCCTCAACAGATTCAATTAATTTTATGAATTCTTTTGACGCCTTTTCCGGATATCTTCCTGGGCCAATCTTTTTTTTATGCCCTAGATCAAAAATAAACCTCTTGAATGGTATTGCTAATTTTTTTTCTGAAACATTTTGCAACAATTTTTTTGCGTCACTGACATTTTTATTTTCGATAAAATTACATATCTCAACGCTCTGCTTAAATGAAATTGGTAAAACCATCCCCACAGCTCTTGCCATGTGCTCTTGATTGTAATTCCTAAATGTGTATCCTTTCATTTTACTTCACAGACAAGCTAGCACTAGACCTTGTAGCTCCTATACCGGGCGCGCTGTGAGCAACCCTCTTTCTTGTCAGTAAAAATTCGCCTAAGTAATGCCCTACCATATCTGGCTCTATATTGACAGGAATGAATTCTTTGCCTTGATGCACTTTTATTGTCTTTCCAATCATCTCAGGCAATATCATCATGTCTCTGCAGTGCGTTTCTATGTTTTTTTCATTATTTCTTAATTTTTTAAGGAGTATTTTTTGCTGTTCTGTAAATCCTCTCTTTATTGTTCTTCTCTGCCTTGATGTCAGCAATTGCGCTAATTCGCTCAAACTCATTTTCTTAAGCTCTTCAGCTGTTTTTCCTTTGAGAGTGAATTCTTTTTTTGCCATTTCTACCTCTTATGCCTACCTGTTCTTTTAGGAGCTATTTTCCCTACTTTTCTACCAGGAGGATCATTTCTTGATGATTGTGTTGGAATTCCTTTTGCATGGGAACTTGAGCCTCCGAATGGGTGGCTTAAAGCATTCATTGATGTCCCACTAACCACTGGCCAAAATTTATTTTTAGCTTTCATTGCATAAGATTTTTTGCCTGCTTTCAAAAACGGTTTTTCTGTTCTTCCAGAGCCTGAAACAACTCCTATAGCTGCTTTGCATTCCGGTAAAAATGTCTTTCTCTTGCTTGATGGTAATTCAACAACAATTCCATTTTCCATCTTTGTTATTATCTTTGCAAAAGCTCCGCTTGATCTTACAAATTTTCCTCCATCGCCAGGATGTGATTCAATATTATATATTGATGTTCCTTCAGGAATATTTTTTAAAGGTAGAATATTTCCAGCTTTCATTTCAACATCTTGTCCCATTTCTATTTTATCCCCTACTTTTATTCCTTCAGGAGCTTGCATTAATCCTGTTTCTCCATTGCTGTACTTCAATTCAATTAAAGGGGCGCTATGGCCGCTGCTGTGCAATATGTCTGTTACGTAAGCATTTGTTATTTTACCTTCATCATATTTTGCAAAAGTTGCTTTTCCTTTGTATCTAAAGCTCGGTGCCCTATACCTTGGGCTTCCTTTCCCCCTCTTCTGCTGAATTAAATTTTTACCCATTTTGTGCCGTTCTGTG
>CAZUWB010000062.1:3433-5972 GCA_964623945.1 uncultured Methanosarcinales archaeon
ATTTTACATCAACCCCAACCTTTTTGCAGCGAAATGTGAGCGAGTGAAACGAGTCCACTCACATCTCAATGCAAAAAGTTTGACCAAAAATTCGTTGCTCAGTTGAACGCGAGCTTGTAAATGTTCTCGCAAGCAACTCGCAACTGTTGCTTCGTAAATAATCAACCTACATCAACCCCATTTGAGTTGCAATATCAATAGCAGGATTTTTTGCTGAGAATTTGACGTATGCTCTTTTCTCGCCTTCTGGATTAACAAATGTATTTATGTTGTCAACTTCAACCTTGAACATTTCCTCTATAGCTTTTTTTATCTCTTTCTTGGTTGCTTTATTGTTAACTACAAAAATCAATTTGTTTTCTGATTCCATTAGCCTTATCGATTTTTCAGTCGACAGAGGATATTTTATTATATTGTAAGGATTCATTTTAATTGAATAAATTTTCTTTTTCCAAGATACTTATGGCTGCATTTGTCCATAAAGTCAATCTTCCAGCCTTTGCGCCAGGTGCAAGCAATTCTGCATTTAAGCTTTTGACTTCAACAACATCTATGCCGGGAATGTTTGATAAGGCATTGCTTAATTTGTTGATTTTTGAAACGACTATCAAAGGACCTTTCTTTTTTTTGTATTTTCTTCCTCTGGATTTTCCTTTTCCTGCTCTCACTTTTTTTTCTTCAACTCTTGCCAATTCGTTTTCCAATCCTAATTTTTTGAATGATTCAATAACTTCTTTTGTTTTGCTCATTGATTCGAACTTATCGTCTAAAACAAAAGGGTAATTGCTTGGAATTAAATGGCCTCTTTCTGTTACAATGTTCTTCAAAATTGTAGCTGCAATTGCGCTTCTAATAGCTTTTTTCCTTTCTTTATCATTTATTTTTTTCCACCAAATCTTTTCTGACTTTGGGGGGTGAGCTCTTCTCCCGCCAACAGTGCCTGGAGCAAATGCCCCTACCCAGTTCATTCTTGAGCCTCTTCTGCTCATTATTTTTCTTGGAACCCTAGAAATGCCAAAACCATATGAACCTCTATAGTCTCTTCTTCTTCTAGATAATTTTGCAGAGGCTCTTTTTCCAGCTTTTGGGCTTGCAGCATAAGTTTGCCTTTTATGGCTTTGAATTGCTAGCACTGACCTGTAAATTAAGTCCGGTCTGAATTCTTCTTTAAATTGCGATGGAAGTTCAATTTCTCCGGTTTTGTTATTTGTTGAATCAAAGATTGCAAGCTTCATTTTAATTTCCTTGTTTTGATTCTAAGCTTACATAGGTTATTTGTGGCGCTTCTGCTGGAATACCTTTATTTGACCTTACTGAATCTGTTAATCTTATTAACGATTTCTGAATTCCTGAAATCGAGCCTTTGACTAGAATGTAAGGATTCTTTACAATGCCATAATTAATAAAGCCGCCTTTAACATTTATCTCATCTATTTTATTTCCAATTTTAACAAGCCATTTATTGTATTCTGTCCTTAAGTGGTAGCCCATTTTACCAGCATGGGCTGTTCTCCACATTACATGTCCTTGCGATTTCCATGGGCCTAATGAGCCAGGATTTCTTCTGCTTTTCTCTGACTTGTGATGCCTTAGCTGCACGCCAAATCTTTTAACAGGGCCTTGAAAACCCTTTCCTTTTGTTAAAGAATGTGTGTCAAGCAATTGCCCTTCTTTGAAAGCTTCTGTAATGCTTATTTCCTTTCCGAGTTTTTCTTTTGCATAGGCTAATTGCTGCTCTTTATTTCCACCTATTGCAACTTCAAACATTTCCGGTTTCTTTTTTCCTATGTTTGTTAATTTTGGTTGAGTGTGGCAAAGCAATCTTACAAAATCAAAATCAGTGACATGCGAGGTTCGCGAAGAAACTCGCTCACTATCTGCCGCTTCTTTTTCTTTCTTTTTTGGAATTGTAATTTTTCTTTCCAATTCCTTGTCAAGAGAACCAGCAAATATCTCAGAAATCAATTTTGAGCCATTTTGTGTGTTTTTGTAAAACCTGATAGAAGCAGTCTTGAGTGGGGGGCATTCCACAATTGTTATTGGACAAAAAATCTCTGTTCCTTTTGTCAAGGAATGTTGTCTGTTGTCGGTAATCAGCAAATGAGTCATGCCAACTTTGTAGCCGGCAAAACCTAAAATTTTTGCTTCCTTGCTTGCTGACCAATTTCTTATTCTTGCATAACTGTATCTGCTTCTGACTCTAGGATGGAACTGCATACTTCCTGCTCTTGGTTGTCTTGTTCTTGGCATTTTAAGTATAAGACTACTACATCTATGAACTTTTGATGCAAAAAAAAGCCTTTTAGTGACGGCCTTTTATAGAAACCAGTTTAATCAACTGTACTGAAAAAGCAATCTTTTCAGGCTTGTTTATGCTTTGTGTTTAATTGCTTAAACACGATGTAGTTACTGTTTTGAGAATAGTGGCAGATTTATAAAGGTTGTGGTGCAATATTATGATAAAGTTTTCACTTAAATCATTTCCATAGAAAAACTTATGCAGTCGATAATTATAGTTAAATTTATAAATCAATGTTAA
>CAZUWB010000063.1:0-5843 GCA_964623945.1 uncultured Methanosarcinales archaeon
CATCAATTAATTCTATATACATCGCATTGCTCCAAGCTTGGTTAAAACAGCCTTTGCTTTCCAAATTCCTTGCAGAGCTCAATTCTGCATGGCAACCAACACAACCTTTCCATAGAATTTCTTCAGTACTTACATCTACAATTTTCTGAATATCTTTTTTAAATTTATTCTTATTAATGCGATTTAATGTCAATGCCGTTAAATTATTGAGCCAAAACCAAGAATCACCTCTATGGTAGCTTTTTACATCTTCTCCTGTGCTTGTATCTGTAAACAATGGATTATTTTTGTCTATTGTCGATAAACCACCCCATTCTAACCAAAGGCTTTTTAATGTATTTTCAAAACAAGTTTCCCATTCTTTATTGTTTAACAATTCTGGATAAACATAAGCTGCAATAAATATATTGGGCCTTATTGTAAAATCATTCAGACCATCGGCAAGAATTTTACCATTCCAAAAATTCTCTCTGATTTTAGTTTTTAATAGATGCTCAAGCACTTTATATTTTTGATTTTGAGTTAGTTCAAACATTAATTTGTACATATTCAGCCTTAGTGCTTGCACCTCAATTCTAACACCTTTCCTATTATCATTTTCAAATTCCGTATCCATCCAAGTTTCTTTTGCTTTATTAACCTCAAAATTATTTTTTGTGTGATGTTTTAACAATCCATCGATGGATTTTTCAAGAGAACTTTCTATCTCGTATAATATTTCATGTTGATTATTTTCTTTTTTATTTATGACTAAATCAACTTTTTTTATATATTCTTTTAATCTAACGGAATTAGAATTTTTATTATGCTTGATTAATCGAATTGATTCTTTTATAGAATTTATAACCTCTTTATTTTTATTGATTTTTTCAATTAACCCATTACATCTAAAAAAAAGCCAACCATGAGCGTCAGCACTGCCTAAATCAATTGAATCATGTTTTCCGATTAAATCTAACAGTCTGCCGTCATTATTAATTTTGTTTAAATATCTAAAAAGTATTTTTTCAGCAAGCGAATTATCAATTTTTGACAGAGCTTTTAATGAAACGAATGTATCTCTCGACCAGAATTGAAAGAACCAAGGCAGGCCCGCAAAAATCCCAGTCGAATGTGAGTGACTTGCTTGCGAGAACGCTCGCAAGCTCGCGTTCATGACGAACTCGCTCACAACTGACTTTTCTTTGTTATCTACAATTAAACTGTTTAACGAATTGATTGAATTAATGTAAGCTATTTTAATTTCTTTGCTTAATTTTTCATTCTGTATAATTTTTTTTGTCGAATCATTCTTCAACATACCAATAAAATGGCTTTTTTCATTTTTCTTTAGCTCTTCCAGATTGTTAAAAACATATTCACATTCTTTTATTGCGTTGTTCTTATTCTTTGACATTGAAAAAATAAATTTGGTTCCTTCCAAACTTAAAGCATTGTAAACATGCCTTTTAAAAGGATGTGATGTTCTTCCTTCATCATAAGTATAATGTCTTTCAATCCACTTGTCATTTTTTTCAAACCTGTTGCTGTCACTTTTAATAGCTAAATACAGAGAAAATTCTTCTGGCACATCAGTTGGACCTTCTTGCGCATGTGTTTTCTTTGTGAATTTTACGATAATACAGCCTTTCTCTTCGTTGATATCGTAATATCTGCCAAATTCTCTGTTGTCGTACGATTCCTTGCAATCTAACATCAAATCAATTTTATTCCGGAAGTTTAATTCATAGACTAAAGAATTATGGAATTTCGGCATGATAAATGACTCAATTATATCTTTCCTTTGCCTTTCAATATAATAAAAATAATTTTTTAAACTCGTTGCATCACCTTTTTCATTAATCTCTATATCTTCAATAAATTTGTACATTGTCATTGTTTTTTCATCAAAGTAGAACAAGCCTTGATATCTTGAGGTAGGAACATCATAAAAGCTACAATAACTGCCTTTTTTATTAGTCAATAGAAAACCAACATTTTCATGAATATCCTTATTTATGCTTAATGTTCCAAGATTGTGAATTATTTTCATTAACCAACCCCAACAATTGTTTTTTTGCAATTATTTATACATATTATCTACAGCCATGTTATGAGCTTCAATATAGTTATTAACAAAACTTTTCCAGTCTGCCATCGACGCAGTTTTTCGTGCCTGCATCTTGTTGGCAATTCTGTCTTCATTAGAGAGATTCGCAAACTTAAACATAAAATCAACTAATTCATTAACAACATCATCATCGCTTTTGTTTAGCCTTTTCAAAACGAAAATTCCAGGCGTATCGCTTTGTGCGCACTCTGCGCAAAAATACCTTCCGAAACCAGCCAAGTCTGTTGTTACAGATGAAACTCCTAATGCTCCTGCTTCCAAAGGCGTGTAGCCCCACGGCTCGTAATAGCTTGGGAAAACGCCAAGATGAGAGCCTTGCATAGCTTCATAGTAATTAAGATTTAGCAAACCATCTACGCCACTCAAATAAATTGGGTAGAAAATAATTTTCACAGGATCTTGCTCTTCATTTTTTAGGTTTGCAGAAACTATACTTCTTAAGATTAAGTCATTTTCATCATATAAATCATGAGTCGATATTGGTGGTTTGCCTTTTTTGATAAACCTTGCAATCCTTATTTTCATTTCTTCCAGAAAATCTTCGCTGAACAAACTCTCTTTAGTGGTCTTTTTGTTGGACACAAACGAATAAATAATGTTCTTTTCAACATCATCTATAACTTCTTCCAGCGCATCTTTAATATCTTGGTAAAGCGTTTTGTTTTCCAACAATTCTGGCCTGATGTTTCTGAAGTTTGCAGGCACCCAGATAAAAGCTATTATTGTCTTTTTGCTTTTTGATTGCTTAAGCCTTTCATTTAATTTTGCAAGAGCTTTGATGTAGATGTCTATGCCTTTGTCGTGAAACTCGTATCGTCCGGCAATGAAGTAAATCAAAGTTTCTCTTGGATCAAAAGCATAATAAGGAAAGAAATAATAGAGCATAAATTCCCTTATTCTGTCACGCTGAATCCTGTGCTTTATAGCAAGCTCTTCAAATGTCGGAAATTTGCTTATGTCTAAGCCGTTTGGCAACAAAACATCAGGATTTTTCTTCAAGAAGTGTGACGCTTCCATACCTGTTATCTCACTTACTGTTGTAAAAACATCAGCAAATGCTGCAGAATTTTTTTCAACAAGATGCTTTGCTTCTATACTATACTTATAGACCTCTTGATCCGGATTTACTTTGTCCCAGATGTTGTACAAGTCTATGTTGGAGTTTGCCAATGTTCTTCCTAACACAGTAGCATGAGTTGTGAATGCAGTTGCAATTTTTATGTTTCTTTTTTTAAGGTAAAGAAGACCAGCTCCAGACAGCCATTCATGAAAATGAGCAACAATTTTTTTGTTGCTATGCAAACTTGATAATTTTTCTATAGTCATTCCAACAACATAAGACCAAACAACAGGCTCATCATAATCATGCTGGGCTCTTAAAGAATCTACTTTGTACCAATTCCACAACTCTCGTTTTATATCATTAATCCTGTTTTTGTAATTAACAAAATCTATAAGTATGACAAATGGTGAACCTTCAATAAGCCACCTGCCAAAATGGCAAATTATTCCAATCCTTCTTAAATCTTCAAACACATTTTTGTATAATTCATTTGGCAATTCTTCCTCAAACTGCCCAGTAACCTTTGAGGCAAAGTAAGGTCCAATCATAATGTAGTTGTTACTATAAGCTTCTACCATCTTTGCTGCTTTTGACATAACAACCGTGTAGATACCACCTACTTTATTACAGACTTCCCAAGAAACCTCAAACAAAATATCTGCTTTTTTCTCCATTATTGATTTAATTTGGTTATTAATTTATAAATCTTTGATACCACTTATAAGGAAAGATGTTTTTTAGTAGATTTACACAAATAAGGGATATTTTTCAAAAACAATCTACGAAATCAGCACAAAAAGAAAAGAAATTCGTTATTTTTTATGATTATTCTGAAATAAAATCAATAAATTTTTATATTTAGATGTTATGATTAAAATAGACATAAGATAATTACATTATAATAGGAGGGTGGTACTAATTCAAAAAGAGGGTTTTAATGTAAAAAGGACGTTTATTAAAATAAGAAATTCTATTCTGTTATCGCTTGCTTCAGGTCAAAAAACGATAAACCAAATCTCTGGCGAAACTCAGATCAACTGGAAGACTGTTGAAAGACATCTTGTTTATTTGGTTGGCAAAGGCTGGGTTCGCGAAGCATTTAGTTCTACATATGTCCGAATTTTTGAATTGACTGCTTTTGGTAAGGATTATCTGCGAAGAAATATGTCAAAAAAGTTGCAAATATCAGACAATAAATTAATCAAAATCAACGGAGAGCAATAATGAAAGTTTTAATGTTTGGCTGGGAGTTTCCGCCTTTAAGCAGCGGCGGCTTGGGAACTGCATGTTACGGCTTAACAAAAAGCCTAAGCAAAAAAGGAGTGGATATAACTTTTGTAGTTCCATATTCTGCTGAAATAAGCGATGTAGATTTTATTAAACTGATTCCGGCTGGCAATATTAAAATAAGAAAAATATCGTCTATATTGCATCCATACATGAGTTCGCAGGAATATAAAAAATCCTTAGGTAAGAAATCAAGCCCAAAAATTTACGGCTCTTCCTTATTTGATGAAGTTCATCGTTATACTTTTGCGGCAGAAAAAATTGCTGAAGAGGAAGATTTTGATGTGATACACTGCCATGACTGGATGACTTTTGAAGCTGGCGTAAGGGCCAAAATAAAGAAAAACAAGCCATTGGTTTTGCATGTTCATTCCACAGAGCTTGACAGAACAGGTGGTCATCAGGTCAATCAGCATGTTTATGATTTGGAAAGAAATGGCATGCATAAATCAGACAAAATTATTGCAGTAAGCAATTTCACCAAAAATAAGATTGCAACTCATTATGGCATATCTTCTGAGAAAATAAATGTTGTGCATAATGCAGTGGACTTTTCACAACATTATTACACTGAGAATTTTGAAATTAAGAAAACCGACAAGGTTGTGTTATTTTTAGGTAGGTTAACGTTGCAAAAAGGCCCTGACTATTTTGTTTATGCTGCGAAAAAAGTTTTAGAGCATGAGAAAAACGTCAAATTTATAGTAGCAGGCTCAGGAGACATGGAACCGTTCATTATAGAAAAATCAGCAGAGCTTGGAATTGCAGACAAAGTTCTGTTTGCTGGCTTCCTAAATCAAGACGATGTTGAAAGAGCCTATAAGATGGCAGATATTTATGTTATGCCAAGCGTCTCAGACCCATTCGGGATTTCGACTTTAGAGGCAATGAAAAATAAGACACCAGTTATTGTGTCTAACCAAAGCGGCGTATCTGAAGTTGTCAAGCATTGCCTAAAGGTTGATTTTTGGGACGTAGATGAAATAAGCAACAAGATAATTGCCCTTTTGAGGTACAAGCCATTGCACGAAACTTTAAAGGAAAATGGGTATTTCGAGGTTAAAAAATTTAGCTGGGATATCCCAGCAGATAAGTGCATTGAAGTTTACAATGAGTTAACCAGTGAAAAGTAATACATAAAAGCCACAAAACCTGCAAAACCGAAAGTATAATCAGTCAATTGTGAGCATGCTCGCAAACTCGCATGCAACTCACTGACACGTTCGTGACTTTTGTTTTCGCTTTACGAAACCGAAAGCTTTATAAATAGTACGTAACCACTATATGATAATAACAAATGAGGACTACGAATATGCAAAGTTGTTTATTAGAAACCGGAGTTGACAAGCTAGTTAATCTTGTCAAGCAAAGAGGCCAGATAGC
>CAZUWB010000064.1:0-5835 GCA_964623945.1 uncultured Methanosarcinales archaeon
CAACGCAAGAAATATCAGTTTTAAGATCTCCAATATTATTATCTATGTTTTTAGGCAGCTTTGTCATAGTAATCATAGCTGTACTAGTGGTTGTTGCGTATATCAAAAATATTAAACCACAATAAACTTTATATAACTTCTAGAATTTCTCAATAACAGGGGTTATTGTTTTGAAAAAAGAATTTGTTATTATATTTATTGCAATATCTGCAATTGTTTTATCACCAAATGCTTATTCTGCTGTTCTTATCAATGAAGTTTTGGCTAATGGTCTAAATGATCCAGATTCAGAATGGATTGAGTTATTCAACAATGAAAGTTTTGATGTTGACTTAATAAATTGGAGTATTTCTGAAACATCAAGCAGCAATTTCACATTAAATACAACTATAGTTGCGAACAGCTTTATTATATCGGCAAGAGATTTTAGCACATTTAACAAAACGTACCCTAATGTAAATCTAAATGGCATAAAAATAATTAACATAACAATATCAAACTTCAACTTAGCAGACACAAGCGGCGAAGTTAAGCTTTACAATTTATCTGGTGAATTGGTAGATATAATATCCTATGCTCAAGTATCAGGCAAATCTTTTGAAAACATTTCTATTGGAAGATATCCTGATGGCTCTTCAAAAATATTTAATCTTTCCACCTTAACACCTGGCATGAAAAATGACAATCAAGCACCTATACTAAATAAATGGATTAATCCTTCAAGGAATAACACGGAAATAAGTTCGCTAACTGATGTAACAGTAAATATAACAGATGACACAACACAAGTTAGTTCTGCAGTAATCAACTTCAATGGAACAAATTTTTCTATGGCTCAAAATGGGAATTTATGGTCTTTCTTATGGAACACAAGCTTGAATCTTCAAAAATCATACAACATAAGTATTTTCTTTAATGACAGTTATGCGAAAACTGGAACTGACAATTTATTTAACATAACAATAAACAACAAGCCAAGCATTATCTCTTTTTCACCATCAAATTTAATTCAAGTATTAGCAGAGAATTCCACATTAAATTTCAACGTCAATGCGTCTAGCCCAAACGCTATATCTTTGGATTATTTTTGGTTTATAGATGGCATTCTAAATAGCACTAATCAAGCCAACTTTTCTTACAAACCTGAATTTGGCGATAATGGAACACGCACAATAAATGCAACAATAAAAGATTCTTTGTCAAACCAAGTTTCCATAAAGTGGACAGTTGTAGTTACAAAGTTCAACAGGGCTCCGATTTTGGAATCAATAGCAAACAAAGCAGGCTCTAAAAATACTGATTTAAGCTTTAACATCACTGCAATTGACTTGGATGGAGATGACCTAACATTCTCAAGCAACCTCTCAGCAATCGTAATATCAAAAATAAATAAGTTCTTAGCAACAATATCCTGGAAACCAACAAACAAAGATTTAGGCAACAACATAATAAATTTCACAATAAGCGACGGTATTTTAACAGATTCAAAAATAATTATAATTTTTGTTAATGCAACTAATAACACTCCACCTATTATCATATCCTCGCCAAAAACAACTGCAACAATAAATGAAAAATATGCCTATAACGCAGATGCAATTGATTCTGATAATGACATACTTACATTCTCCCTCAGCACAAACGCAAGCGGAATGTCTCTAGATAGTCCAACTGGAATAATAAGTTTCACCCCATCTTCTTTTGGTTTTTTTACAGTCAATGTAAGCGTAACAGATTTTATAGAAACAACAAGCCAATTTTACAATCTCACTATACTGGAAGGAAGTAGATTAAAAATAATAGACGTTGATGCAGAAGTGGATAACAAGAAAAGCAGCAATATAGGCAATAACGAGAAAATTAGCAGGGAAGCAAAACCTGAATCCAGTTTGGAATTCAAAATTACATTAAAAAATGATTTTCTAAAAAGTGAGAACATAGATATAGAAAATATTCAAGTGAAAGTTACAATTGAGAATATTGATGATGGTGATGATTTGGAGGAAGAATCAAATGAATTTGACTTAAATGCCCAGAATGACAAAACAGTTACATTAAAATTTGAGATTCCTTTAAATGTCGATGAAGACACTTTTGATGTATTAATAGAAGCTAAAGGAGAATCTGAAAACGGAAGTTTTTACGAGCAGAATTTTCAAGTTGAGCTTGAAGTTGAGAAAGAAAAGCATGATTTAAGACTGTTGAATGCTGAATTAACACCAACTTTGATAAATTGCAATAGAGTTATCACTTTAAACTACAAAATAATAAATGTCGGGCAGGAAGATGAGGAAAATGCAGCTCTGCAAGTAAATAATGATAACCTAGGCTTAAACTTAATAGAAAAAGGCATTTCTATCGATGAAGGTACTGAAGACAAAATATTTTCTAAATCAACGAAAATAAAAATCAATGATAATATTGAAAGTGGCGAATATCCAGTAAATGTAAATATTTATTTAGATGATAACAAACTGATTGATACAAAAACATTTGATATCAATGTACAGGATTGCATCAAAATTAAGGAAACAAAAGAACCTGAAGTAATACTGATAACGCCGCAATTAGAGCAAACAAAAAAGACACAAACAATAAAAGAGGAAATTAAAAGTCCTCAAATAAAGATTTCCTTAGAAGAATCTGATAGAAATATTTTATTGTTGGTATTAAGCACTTTTATATTCACTATGTTTTTTGTTGCAGTTGCAATTATTTTATATGTAAGTTTTTAGAATAAAATGTATTGGAATAAGCGAAGTTTTTTGCTCTCTTGAGCCAAACCATCGAAAGCTAAGGATTAAAAATCACAACATTTAAATATTTATACGTATTTTCACATATATACACGAGGTGAATACTATGGTAAATGTAACTTTGTCTATACCTAATGAATTGAAGCAAAAGATGGATACATTTGCAGAGATTAATTGGAGTGCTGTTGCAAGAGAAGCATTTGATGAGAAGATTAAGGATATGGAGTTTATCAAGAAATTTAAAGCGAAGAGTACTCTAACTGAGGCAGATGCGTTGAGGCTTGGAAGGGAAGTAAGCAAATCTCTAAGCAACAGGTTAAGAAAACTAAGGCAATAATATGGACCTTGTTGTAGATGCGAATATAATATTTGCTGCTCTTATCAAAGAAAGCACAACGCATGAGCTTCTTTTTGATGAAAGGCTACACCTTTTCACTACTGAATTCTTCTTTACAGAGTTTGAGAAACACACAAAAGAATTACAAGAAAAAACAGATAAAACTAAAGAACAACTTAATCATTTACTTGATGTCCTAAAAAGAAAAATTACACTTGTTCCTTTGGAAGAGCTTTTGCCTTTATCTGGATGAAGCGGAAAAAATCAGTCCTGATCCTGATGATGTTGCCTATATCGCTTTGGCTTTGAAATTGAAATGTGCTATCTGGAGTCAAGACAGAAAATTAAAGGATAATCAGAACAAAGTTCAAGTTTATTCTACAGAAGATTTGGTTAGAATGTTTTAATATGTTATTATTTACTTTGTTCTATTAAATCTCTTAAATTTTTTATTTTCCATGCTCTATCAATCTTCTCATTCTCTGGACAAAGTCTTCTGCGATTTTGTAATACCTGTCAAATTCCTCTCCTTTTATTTCATTAACTTCGCGGTGTGTTATCATTTTCATTAACCTGTAGAAATTTCTCATAATTAAAACGTACTTGTGCTCAAGCATTTTTCTCTTTACTAATTTCTGCTCCATCAAATCGGCTACATGCTCAGGTGTTGGCGGAATCTCGCCAATTTTCATTAAAGCTGCATGCGCAGCATCAATCACCGCCCAATACAAGTCAATAACTCCTTGAAGCAAATGCCATTTTGAGTTGTGCAATGTGTTTGGGGCTCTTGTATAGTATGTCCATATGCTTTCCTGCGTAGGCCTTATCCTTCCTTTTTTCAGCAATGCCTGCATTGGGTCAAAAAAACCAGAGTCAATCAAAGCAACACCATCTCTAAGAAGATTAATGGCAATTGGGTCGCCGTTTCTAATGTATTCCCAGAATGACGTAAACCTTAAAGTTGTTATATGCAGTTTCGTAGAAATCTTAACAATAGATTTTTGAACAATAAGCCTGTACGCTTCAACAACTTCAGGCGACATATTCATCATCAAATCGTCTATTACAACAAGAACGTCTATGTCGCCGCCTGGGCCTTTTGTCCTTCTTGCAGTAGAGCCAAATATGACAACTGCCCGTATAAAGCTTCCCAGCTCCTTGTAAATTTCATTAGCAAATTTATAAGCAGTATCGATGTCTTCTTTGTAATAGCGCTCAAGATTAGGATGCTCTTTCTTAGGAATATCAAATTTCATTATAAACCTCTTTTTTAATGAACTTTGTTTTATTTATTTATAAAATTATTGCTAACTATATAAAAGGTTTTGTTGTTTTTAATGGATAGTGACACATTTTCATAATTATTATAAATAATTCAGCAAAACTAGGCATATGATTCAGCTTCAGCAAATATTCCATTCAATCATCAAATCCCTTGAAGTGCTGTATGTTATTGAGGGTAATAAGCCCTGCTCAAGAATACTTGTTTTTGAAGATGAGTTAAACAAAATTGCGAATTTCTTAAATGAAAAAAAGATATATTCTGCTGTTTCAGATTTTAAAGTTGTAAAACAAAATGTGCAGAGCAATTTTTATTCTGACAAATCGATAAAGATTTCCAAAGATGCTGCCCAAAAAGGACATTTTCTTGTTTATTTGTCAAAAAGCAAAGAAATAGCTGAAAAAGCAAAAGTGATGGAAGAAAAAAATGAACATAAAGAGCTTGGATTATTATTTGGCTATCCAAAATGCTGTTGCGAGTTTTTTGAGAAAAATTTTAATGAGCAAAATACAGATTTGACATTAAAAATTTTGGAAAATTCCAGTGGATATGAGTTTGATTTCTACAATAACATTGCAGCAAGGCATTTTGATGTTGCTTTGCTTAGCCATTTTCCCCACAGTTTCGAATGCAAACCTTCGATAAAAATTGCAAAAAATAATTTGAGAGCGATACAAAAGCATTCCAAACAGCTTGCAGCGATGTTTTCCGGCATTTTGCAAGGAGTTGTGATTTATACAAGTTCAGAAGGCATATTTCTGTTAAGGAAATACGAAAAAATTGAGGACGATATCATTTACAGTGATGTCTTAAGCACAACAAAAAATAAATTGTATTATTTGCTTTCTTCAAACAGGAAATTAAAGATTATTGACAAGAATAATTTTATTGTAAATGATATAAATATTCATGGCAGCAATTATGGGATAATGATTTTTACTTAGAATAAACAGAGATTAAATTCCCATTAACCAAAAAGCTGTTTTCTTTCTTCAAAAATCTTGGCTGAAAATGATGCCCATAGTGTATGAGTTTTCCATTCATTTCTTTAAGCAATTTGTTTTCCATGCCTCTTTCCAAAGGTACGTCTGGACTCAAGAATAAGACATCGTATTTTGAAAAATCGTGCTCAAAAAAATCTTTTTTATGAAACAGTACATTATTTCGCATAAATTTTTTCTGCATTTCAATAGCTTTATTATGCAAAAAATCATCTATCTCAATTCCTTCTGCATTCTGGCAAAACAAAGAAGCAATCAAAACAATTTTGCCATCACCGCTTCCCAAATCCAAGAAATTTCTGAATTGGCCTAATTTTATTTTCTTAAATGTTTCATAAACTTCATCTGAGATTGCTGCATTCCAAAATCCCTTTTCAGTGCTCCACATAGGCAATTTGCCTTTTCTTAGAAGGCTGCTATAAAAATTATCGTACTCTTTTTTTATTTGCACAAATAAAG
>CAZUWB010000065.1:0-5799 GCA_964623945.1 uncultured Methanosarcinales archaeon
ACTCTTATCAACCCATCATTATTAGTAATAACATTGTTGCCAGCTTGGTCTTTTAACAAATAAGCTTGCCACATTAAAGCTACTATCTCTAAGCCTTTGTATTTTTGCGCTTGCTCCCACATTAGCCCTTTAGCTGACTTTCTGGCATTATTAATTGCTGTTTCGTAATTATCGTACGCACTTCTGTAACCATTAGAACCTCTTCCCCATCTAGTTGCTTCAATAGCATCATGAAGCGGGTTTACAATGTGATCAATAGAATCTGGAGTGTTTCTTATTTTTGGAACGGGTTTCTGAGCAGCTTCTGCTGTTTCATCAAGCAGACTTTGAGTTACTCTGCCATTATTTAAAGTCAAATCACCAGCTAATAAACCAGCCGCCTTTAAAAAATTCCTTCTTCCGTAATCTATGTTTTTAGTCATTTTTATGTTTACAAAAACATCTCGTCCATCTCAAAATCTGACAATTCTTTTTTGTTAATCAATTTAGCAAAATCCTTGTCTTTCATCTTCTTCCTTTCATTTCTCATTACTTCAATCTGTTCCATGTCCTCATCTAAAAACAATTCTTCTGTTTCCATTTTTGTTACCTTTAGTCAAATTACTCGTATGAGTAATTTTGTGAGCAAGTCACAGCGAAATAATAAACAAAGCTCAAAACAGCAATTACAGCTCCTACAACAAGCGCACCTAAACTGTCTTGGAAAATATATCCAGTAGTTGCTCCGGCTAGAGCAAATATTGTTATTGGATTGCCCCAAATCTAACAAATTTTTGTTCGAGACTCATTTAGTTTATTATTATCATTTGAAATTTATTTTGATTTATTGTATAAGCGACTAAACAAGTACACACCTGCAATTGTACCTCCAATTATTGCTGCAGGAAAACCAAGTCCTAGAGCATATGCTGCTGGTCCGATACCGCCGTAACCATAGCTAAGCGTAGTTGCTGTAGCTCCACCGCCAGCTGTACCTCCAATGATCCCTTCTAAACCACCTTTGCTCATTTTGTCTCCTGTTTTATTTAATAAATTGAATTATTATAATCTTGATTAGTTGAGTAATCAACTTGCTTTTCGTTATTAGCGTAAGTTCCTTCAGCTATAGAGTATGCTAAACACATATATACAACCCCCACAACCTTTTTTGACAAACAAAAAAGCCCAAAATATAATGATGTTCCTTAAGGAACATCTAACTTTTGTTACTATGTAGTGATTAACTTATATATAAAGTTTTCGCTTAGTATTATTGAATAGAATTCTTTACCATATAGAAAATAATATTTATTTTATAGGATGCCTCATGTAATGCTTGCAACTAAAACAATAATAAATAAGCCTGTGCTTATGCAGCCTAATCCTGCAGTTAACTCCAGGAACCAAATATTTATGGCAGTTCTTGCAAAACCTTTTCTTAAGTTCAGAAGGAAGTCTGATTTTGTACTTCATTGCAATTCTTCTTGCTATCTTTACATACTTGTCAGAAAGCTTGCTGTCTTCCTTAAAAACTTCTTTTGCTTGCTTAAACAACAACTTAATGCGCTCTTTTGCAATTTGCTGCTGTTTAATTGATTTTTTGTAATATTTTTTTGGCATTTCTTAGTGTCTTTTTTAAAATTTTAATTGAATGTTTAGTTATTGAAATTTCTTTTAATGCGTTTTTGTTATGTTAATTAAATCATTCAATATAAAATTATCTTTAATATCATAAAAGAATTCATATTTATACAAACAATGGCACTAAAACTAAAGTGATTGTGCTTAACAATTTAATCAATACATGCAATGAAGGTCCTGCAGTATCTTTTGCAGGGTCACCCACTGTGTCGCCTGTGACAGCAGCTTTATGTGTTTCAGAACCTTTTCCTCCGTAGTTACCTTCTTCTATATATTTTTTCGCGTTATCCCAAGCGCCTCCTGCAGTGTTGAGTAATAAGGCCATCAAAATTCCACTTATAGTGCCAACCATCAAGAAGGCTCCTACAGCTTCATACTTCAAAACCATTCCAACAATAACAGTTGTAACAACAACAAGCAATCCTGGCAGAATCATCTTCTTAAGAGAAGCTTTCACGCAAATATCAACAACTCTTGCATAATCTGGCTTTTCCTTGCCTGTCATTATTCCCTTCTTTTCTTTCCACTGCCTTCTGACTTCATTGACAATTGAGTAAGCCGCGTCACCAACTGCTCTGATTGCAAGTGAGCTGAACAAGAATATGAGCATTGCTCCAATAAAACCACCGACAAAAACATCAATCTTTGATAAATCAATTGCAATAGGTCCTGGAATTTTCAAGTATTTTGCCACCTCCTCTAGATAAGCGCTGAACAATAAGAAAGCTGCCAAAGCAGCGCTTCCAACAGCATAGCCTTTTGTCAATGCTTTTGTTGTGTTGCCAACTGCATCAAGCCTGTCTGTCTTCTTCCTGACAGAATCTGGGGTTTTTGACATTTCAACAATACCACCTGCATTGTCTGTTATAGGTCCAAAATTGTCCATTGCCAATATGTAAGCTGCTGTGCCAAGCATTCCCATTGTGGCAATTGCTGTTCCATACAAGCCGCCATAAGGAATTCCGCTTGATTTTCCTAGCCAGAAAGAAGCCAACAAAGCTAATGACAAAACAATTACAGGCATTGCAGTTGCTTCCAGCCCAACAGCAAATCCTGTTATGATATTTGTTCCATGCCCTGTTTGGGATGCTTTTGCAATGTCCTTGACTGGCTTGTATTTGTGGTCAGTGTAATAAACTGTTATAAGCACGATTAGTATGCTTGTTATTATTCCAACCACGCCAGCAAAGAAAAACCATAAATTGCCATCAAGCAATAGTTTTACTGCAGCGTAAAAAGCAATTGCTGCCAAGAAACTTGTTATATAATAACCACGATTTAATGCGGTCATTGGGTCTTCATCCTCATTCTTGAGCTTTACACTCATAATACCAATTATGCTTGCTATCAACCCAAATGCCCTTACAACCAATGGAAACAAAACACCTTTTAGTCCAAAAACTGGAAACAAAGCAACTCCTAAAATCATTGCTCCAATATTTTCTGCTGCAGTGCTCTCAAATAAATCAGCCCCTCTTCCAGCACAATCACCTACATTGTCTCCTACTAAATCAGCAATTACTGCTGGATTTCTAGGATCATCTTCTGGGATTCCTTTTTCAACTTTGCCGACTAAGTCAGAGCCAACATCAGCTGCTTTTGTGTAAATTCCACCGCCTAACTGCGCAAACAATGCGACAAACGATGCACCAAATGCGTATCCAACAATCAAGAATGGAACTACCATTGCCGCTTCTTCTGATGTTAAACCGATGCTGAACAAAGAGTATATCAAAGAAACTCCAAGCAAAGACATGGCAACAATAATAATGCCTGTTACTGCACCGCCTCTTAAAGCTGTGACAAAAGCATCGTTTAAGCTTCTTTTTGCAGCGCTTGCTGTCCTTATATTGGTTCTAATAGATACCCACATTCCAACAATACCAGCTAATCCTGAGCTGAATGCACCAAACAGGAAAGAAGTTGAGGTGCGCCAGCCTAAGCCTGTTTTTCCAATCAATACGTAAACTGCAAATATTACAATAGCAAGAACAACTGTGAGAACAGCTATTGTTGTGTATTGCCTTTTTATGAAAGCTTCGGCACCTATCTTAATGGCATTTGAGACTTCTTGCATAGCCTCTGTGCCAGTATCCTTTTTAAGAACTTGTCTTGTAAGAGAGCCAGCGAAAAGCAATGATAAAATGCTGATAGTGATTACTACACTTAGTAAAACCATATTTGTTGTGCGAAATAAACCTATTTATAAAGTTTTTTAAAAGTGTTATTTTTAGCCCTTTAAAATAGTAAAAATTATATGTACTAACTCTTTAAATGCTAAAATGCTTGAATTTATCAAGAAAATATTCCAAAAGGAAGAAGAGCAGGTAAGCAAAGAATTAACAACTATAAACCTGCAAAGCTTGGAAGAATGGCTTAATGAAAAAGCAAAGCCGCTAATGGAAGAGATAAGGCTGCAAACAGAAGAAGTCTTAATGAAGGTTAATGAAGAGCTTGAAAGAGCAAGAGTCAATATTGAAGTTCTTGAGTATGCTAAGCTGCAGAATCCAAACATTCCATTTAGAGCCAAGCAATATATGGAAGGAAACAGGAAAGCATATGTAAGAGCCATAAACTCGTTTCTTGGGCATATGGAAATAAACAACAAGGATTATTTCTACCTATTAGATTTTTGCAAGCTGTTTGACGAATTAATAAATGACTTGAACAAAGGAACTCTAAGAAGCTATACAATACTGCAGGAATTTTTTGCAAATGAAACAAACAAAATAGCACAAAATCTGAAAAATTTTGATAGTTTATTCAAAGAACTTAAATCAATTCTGAATAGCAAGAGAGTAAGTGCTGTTAATAACACAAGAGAAAAAATACAAAATCTGAAAACAAAGACAAAACAAAAATTAAATCTGGATGTGGATTTTAAAAGCAGGGGAGCTGATGTAAAGCTCGCAAGCGATGAAAAAGACGCAATTTTGGCTGAAATAGAAAAATTCAACAAAAGCGACGAGCACAATAATTTCTTAAAGCTGAACGAAGAGAAAAAAAATAAATCAAGCACCCATTACAATGAAGAAAACCAGATACTCCAGTCATTTGCTGTTTTAGAAAGGCCTTTAAGGAAATATTCGCATATTGCTTTTGAGCATGAGGAGATTGTTTTGGATTATTTAAAGCAGCCGATTGAAACCCTTGCTGATGATAAAAATCTAGTAATCCTAGAAGTTCTAAAAAACTTGGAAAAATTGCTTAATGAAAATAAATTGCAAATAGACGATAGAAAAAAAGAAAAGTCTCTGGAAGAGACTAAAAAGTTGGACAAGGAATTTATAGAGCAATTCTTGAAAAAATACCTCTCTTTCAAGGAAGAAATGGAAGAAATAGACAATAAAATAAAATCATCTGGTGTTGCTGAAAAATTCAGGAATTTTAATAAACAATTAGAGGATATTAATTCAAGAATTGAAAAGAATAATGAGGAATTCATCAAATTGAAAAATGATTCTGCTAAACTAAATGAATCAATAACAATCTTAACAACCGAAATCGAAAACGATATTAGAAATATTTTTAATGAAGAATTAAAGGTTGTTATTTAAATCTTTTATAGCTCTCTTCTAAAGCCTCTATCCCCGGCAATTTTTTTCCCTCGAAAAATTCCAGTGAAGCACCGCCACCAGTGCTTACATGCGTTAATTTGTTTGCATATCCAAATTTCTCAACAGCTGCAGCAGTATCGCCGCCTCCTACAATAGTAACAGCCTTTAAAGTCGTCAAGAATTTTGCAATTTCCTTTGTACCATTGGCAAATTTATCAAATTCAAAAACTCCAATCGGGCCAGACCATAAAACTGTTTTTGCATTCTTCAAAATTTCCTTGTAATTCTTTATTGTTTCTGGGCCAATATCAAGACCCATCCAATCACTTGGCATATTGTTTACATCAACAATCTTGGAATTTGCATTAGCATCAAACTTGTCTGCAACAGCAACATCAACAGGCAATATAATTTTTTTATTGTCTAACAATTTTCTTGCTAAATCAATGTTTTCCATTTCAAATTTTGAAGTTCCAATATTTTTATCTTGTGCTTTAAAGAAAGTGAAAATCATTGCTCCTCCAATTAGCATCTTATCAACTTTCATCAATAAGTTTTGTATGACTTTTATCTTGTCAGAAATCTTTGCACCGCCTAGAATCGCAATAAACGGCTTGTCTGG
>CAZUWB010000066.1:0-5738 GCA_964623945.1 uncultured Methanosarcinales archaeon
CTTGTATATCCTTTGACGCTTCATTATAAAAACCTTTTTCTATGTTCTTTTTTGCGCGCTCTTTTTTTGCGCTTATAAGCATCGATTTTGTCCTTGCATCCCTTTCTGTAGTGTCCATTTGCGTGAATTTATCACTGCTGATTGGCTGTTGTGCCTGCTGTGGAGCTTGAATTTGCTGCAAACCCTGCTGGTTTAATTGCTTCTGCAAGTTTGACATTTCTGTGTAAATGCTCAGGCTTTTGTAAATTTCCAGTATTCTGACTCCAATCGAGTTTTTGTGCTTCAAAAATCCTTCAGGCACCTGGTTGTAAAGCTCAATGCACTTGTTGTAGCTGACAATTGCCTTTACCATATCATTAGATCTTATTGAAGTATTCACCTTATCTATCAAATGGCTTATATCCTGCATCAAAGTGGCCACTCTTTTTACAAGCTCATTGTCTGTAGCGTTTCTAAGCTCTTTGTAAAAATCCATAATTTGCTCTTCTATAACCTTTTTTTCTTCAAAAAATACATTTGAAATTGAATTGCTTATTGTGTAGATTTCAGAGTAAATTTTGAAAGGCGCGTCTTTTTTGCCTTCTTTAAGAGCGTTTCTAGCCTGGTCTATCAAGGCATAAATACTGTCTGCCTTCTTTTTAACATCATTGTAGGCGTAGTTTAAGGCAGTTGAAAATTGCTTGCTTAGAATTGACAATTGCTCATATAGTTCCTTGTCCCACTTCAATTTTTGCTGCAGCAGAATGTGCCATAATTGAACATATGATTGCTCTGCCTGCTCTAAGTCGCCCCTGCTTAAGCTGGATTTTATATTTTCAAATAAAGGGGACTGCTCGAAATCTTCCTTGAATTGTGGCAATTGTACACTTGTTTCAGTTTTATCTGTCTTTAAACCTAAGTTAGAAAACTCCCTATCTAAAAACTCGTCAATGTCCATTTTCAATTATTAAATGTTATAAGTATAAAAGGTACTTATCCCACAATTCTTCTATTTTGTCTTCAGGTATTTTCTTTTCTCTGGATTTTTTCAAAAATTCTTCCCTTATGTAAGAGAGATTCTGCTGCAGATATTTCCTCCACAAACCTTCAATATACTCATAAGGTATATTTCTTTTTTTTGCCTTTTCATAAAACTGCTCTTTAGTTACAAGCTCGTCTGTAAAGCTCTTTTTTCCCTTAGGCGCTTTGACGCCTTCCTTGTAAAGATACACATATGGTGTTGTGAACTTGTATTCAATGCCAAAAATCTTTTCCTCAACCAAAAAATCAACCAAGGCCTGCACAGTTGGAATAGGCATTTTCAGCTTTTTTGCCGCATCCTCAACAGATATTTTCTCGCTTTTTTTCACTAACTCCAACAGCTCGTCAGCTACTGTCCTTAGTATAGCGTCATTAGGCGGCGGCATATGCTTTTATTTGTTGCACCATATAAAAACTTTAGTTATTGTGTTTGAGTGGCAACTAATTTCTTGTCATGCAGTTTGTTTAGCATGTCCTCACAGCATCTTGAGCACTTATATTGTATTTTATCACATGGTCTAAGTCGAGCTTTACATACCTAAATTCTCCCCATAAGCCAGTTATGTTGTAAAGGAAAGTGCAATTATTGCTGTATTTATTAGTCCAAATAAAGTAATCGGCATAGCTGTCAATTTGATCGTTAGGAATTATTTTATTTGGATTAACTATTGATTCAATGCCGCAGCAGCTTGAATTGGTTATTGTGTTGGTAAATCTCATCAAAAAGCTAGGCGCATCTGAGTTGTCCCAATGCGCATAAGTTCCGTTTCTTAAATGCTCCCTTACTATAGTTGTATTCCACTGGTCAAATTCAACACTTGACTTTTTTATTTGATTTGTGTATACTTTATTAGTATTAACCAGGTAGTATGGGTCATAAAATCCTTCAACATCAATGCTTGTAATGATTATCACATTATCTTTTTTCCATTCTGCAATGCTTGATTTAACTGAAAAGTTTAAGCTTATCTTAGAGTCTATAGCCCATGGCTCTGTTTGGTAGACAGTAACATTATTCACAGCTATTGTTGTGTTTACGCTTAAAGTTTCTTTAGATGCTTTTGCAATCCTATTGCTCCAATTTGTAAATGTGTTGTTATCCATTATTTTTTTTCCTGTAATTGAATCTATTGGCACATTATTGATATTCCCAGTTATCAAGACTTCAGAGAAAGCACTGTCTAAATTTGGCAGATAAGCTCCTGTTGAATTGATGTAAAATATTAAGGATAACATTGTCTTGTAAGTAGTGGCCCTTAGAACATTTTCAAAATACCTGTTTTCCAAATCATCTATGTAATTATCTATGGAATCTATCCTTAATCTTATAGACTGCGTGTCTTTCTGCAAGCTTATGTCAGCTTGCGGCGTGAAAACTAAGATAAATATAATCATCATTGTTATTGAAATGAATGTAAAGAATATTCCTTTCTTACTCGCTACCTTTCCCATAAAAATACCTCTGCCTTGTAAGGCCCCCATAAGTTGCTTGTTGTTTTGTTTATAATTCCAAATGTAATTTTTTTTGAAGTCAGCAGAATTTCTGTGGTGTTTCTTGACTTGATATGCTCATTAGTTGGATTTTTGGGGTACAAAATAGCGCCATTAATCCAAACTTCATACCTAAATTGAGACGGAACAACATCTTTAGATACATTTTGTATGAATTTTTCAGCAGTGTTAAGGCTGTTTGTCGCATAGAACTCTCCTATCTGCTGCAATAAGGAATTTTCTTCATCTTTTATTGAGCCATTAACCCATAGCTCGCCTCCAATGCCAGCGTATGGATTGTTAAGATCTTTTATCTTTGTGTTGGAAAGAAAATTAAGCAAGTCTTCTGACAGCAATTCAACCTGGGTTGGCTGCGGCACATCAACATAAGATGATGTGACAAGAAAGAACCCTACAACAAGGATGAATAATGCAAGCACAGCATCTAATACAAAGAAATAACCTCTCTTTTTAAGCAGCATTTTATTTTAAAATGTATACTCACCCACAAAAATTTATTTGGTTTTGTTGTGGGTTCGTGATAGTCAACAACAAACAATGAATAAACCCTAATAACTTTGTTGGTTGACTATAATAGAATTACAGTATATTTATAGTTTTTTGTTTTTTTTATTTCTGGCTGCAAGGCGTGCCGCTTAAATTTATGCTGGAAGCTCCAACTCCTTTGTAGCTGTTGTTTATAATCACTATGTAGCCTTTATCATCTTCAAAATATAAGCAGAAATCATTTTCAATCCTTAATCTTCTTTTTAATTCTTCATAGCTTAGGTTTTTCAAGTCATTCACTTTGCTTATGTTAATTTCATTGCCATTAACAATGCCTAATAAAGAATCACCTGAAGAGACTTCCTTAACAACTATTGATGCATCTTGTTTTAAATCACCTACTTTTGCGCCTTGATTGGTGTTCAGCATTGCATAAAACACAAAAAAAGCTGCCATAAAAACAAGAACACCTAATATTACGTCTATTGACCATGACTGGGCTTTGATGCTGATAGTTATCACCTACTCTCTGCAATATATTCCATCGCCATTTAATTTAGAGGAGCCTTTGGCAAGAACTATTTGTCCTTTATCATCCTCAATATAAACGCAGAAATCCTCTTTGGCATTTAGGGAATCTTTAAACTCATTGTAGTTCATATTTTGAACTTCTTTCAATTTATCTTCATTAATAAAACCGTCATTTACTAAACTTAAATCGTGATTGTCTGATAAAAGCGATGTTATTTCTTCTGCATTCATGTCTGTAGTTTTGCTTTCTTTAAAATAAACGTTTATTACAAGAATAATAAGTGCTACTATCAACACAAGCATAATTTCATCAATCTTAAACCTCTTTTTTGGCATGTTATTTAAGTCCGTCTATAACATCTGTAAAAGAATTATAAACATAATAATATATAAATTTTGCCTTGGAATTGTTTTGACATTTTATGGTACGTAAAGTTCTTTTTGTTAAAAATCCTAATTACCGTCAGAAAAGCTTTTATAATCTCTAAAATTTCTTATTTAAAAAATGTTCTCCACCTACAAACCTTAATCAATCCAGTCATAGGATTTGATAAGTTATCTTTATTGGATATTACTCCATTTTGCTAAAGAACTCTTCCCTGTTGATGCCTAAATCTTTTTTAATTATCTTTGAAAGCAAGCCTGGACCGATTTCTTCATTAGAGTGATGAGGTATAGTTGTCCGTCTGCCATCGGGATGGTTATAAACCATATGGCTTCCAGTCGTATGGCTGTAGACAAAACCGAATTTCTCAACAATTTTGGCTAGCTCTTTGCCAGTAAGCCTTGGCAGCTTTGCCATTTAAACCTCAATTTGCTGCACTCCTACAAATTGCTCAGAAATATCAAAGTCCTTTTCAGTTGCTAAATAAGCTTTTATAGCTTCTTTAGTCCTTTCTACAAGCTGGTCTAAAGTTTTTGCCTGGGTATGGCACCCTGGAAGCTCTACTACTTCAGAAACAAACCATCCTTCTTCATCCTTTTCAATCAAAATAGTATATTTTTTGGACATATCCTACTTTGTGTTGTGTTACTTAATAAAACTTTCTGTTTTGGTACGTAAAGTTCTTCACATCTAAAACCTGCTTTATCGACAGAAAAGTATTATAAACCCCTAAAATTCCCTTCTTTAAAAAATGCTCTCCTACAAACCCAAATCAATTCAAGTAATAGGTTTTGATAGATTTGACTACAACTAAAATTTTATTGCCAACTTTAACGATAAAGAATTTTTAACAGGCAAATAATTAGTTCTATTTTTTCTTCCGCAATCATTACTCGCAGTTTTATTTAACAGAATAGAAAGATTTAAATATGTGTATTCACATACTACACAGAGGTGATGCAAAATGCCAAATATAACCTTATCCATACCGGAAGAATTGCACGAAGTTGTGAAAAGGCATAATGAAATAAAGTGGAGTGAAGTAGCAAGAAGGGCAATGTGGGAGCAAGCTCAAAAGCTTAGCTTGATAGAAAAAATAGCTGCTAAAAGCAAATTGACTGAAAAAGATATTGAAAAGTTGGATCACAAAATAAAAGCCGGATTGCTTAAAAGGTATGCTAAATGAGATTAATCGTTGATACGAATGCCATACTATCAGGACTCCTCAAGAAAGGACTAAGCAGGGAAATAATTCAATCAGAGCTTTTTGAGTTTTATACAATTCCTTACGCTTTTGAGGAAATAGAAAAATATAAAGATTTTATTATTGTTGAGTCAAAACTGGAAGAGAATGAGCTTAGTGCTTTGATTCGACTATTCAAAGATAGAATAAAGTTTGTGCCGGAAAAGGATGTTCTTGTTAAGATGAATGAAGCACTTAAAATCATGCGTGCAATCGACATTAAAGATGCTCCCATTTTAGCCTGTGCATTGACAATTTCAAATGATGGAATTTGGAGCCAAGACAGGCATTTTGAAAAGCAAAATGTTGTTAAAGCTTGGAAGACCTTAGACTTGATAAAATTTATTGGTAAGTGTTTTAGCTAGAAAAAGATTTTTATACTATGCTCTATAGGAATAAATAAATTGGTAACTTCATGTAAACCTAAGACCATTGAACTTCTAGGATTTAATCAATTTACCTACAACTATCCTTTCAGCAATTTCATTGAATCAAACCTAGTCTACGATCTGAACGGTAACCTAGTAAGCTAAGACTAGTATTATAGAGACTATAATGAAC
>CAZUWB010000067.1:0-5727 GCA_964623945.1 uncultured Methanosarcinales archaeon
TAGAAGCAAGAGCCACAAAACCAAAGCAAAAAACAGAAAGGCCAAAAAAGAAGAGGAAAACACAAGAACAGTTAAAAGCGCAGAAAGAAGAAAAGAAAAAATTAAAAGGCATATTCAGACCAAAGAAAAAGGAAGAAAAAGCAGAGCTAAAAGAAGAAAGCCTTGAAGCAAAAGCTGGATTGGAAGAGAAAAAAGAAGAAAAACCAGCAAAAGAGAAAAAGACAATAAAACAACCTATTAAGAAGAAAGAAGAAGGAAATGAGAAGAAGACAAAATAAAAAGTTATATACAAAACTTAATAATTTTATGTCAAAACATACTTTGTTAGTAAATATATTTTTTCTAACAATTGGACTTTTAATTGGTATATTAATAACCTATTACTTTGGAATAAAAAGTATTGGTAGCATGTCGATAGGGAATATAACAGGATGGAAAACCAATGAAACGTGCTCTTGGATGTTTGGTTCTACTGGAGGTAAGATAATAGCTTGCTGAGTCTATTTTTCCACCAATTCAAACAACTCGCTTAAATTCAACTCCAAAGTAGCAACTGGCATATCTAAACCCCATCGCGTTAATACCTCAGGATTTATTTCTCCTAGATAAGCTATTTTCTTTCCTTTTACAATTGCTCTTCCGCATCTCCCTTCAATAAATGAGCTATGCTCTGCTTCTTCAATGTCGCAATGCAAGCCAAAACATTTAAGCAAATAATCAAGCAACTGCCTCATTTCTGTATAATTAGCTTGGTCATGAGAACTTGCAATTGCAATTCTGTTGTATTCAACAATTTCATCATTTTTTCTTATATTGACAAGGCCTTCCTCAAAAATCTTCTGCGGAAATTCAACATGCTTGTTTTTTGAGAAAACCTCCATCAGGTTCGGCAAAATCCAGCTCCTGACAACAGAGTAAGTTTCTGACATATATTCCTCTATTTCAATAGTTCCTGCATCTTCAATATTCATTTTTTGATACAAAAAATCCTTGTTCGTTAAAACTGGGCTCATTACCTCTTGATAGCCCATACCAACAACAATTTCCCTTACCTTGTCAATAAATTCATTTATCTTTAATGTTGAACCGCTTGTAAATGTCTTTAGTGGTACCTCTTTTATTTTATCAAAACCGTACATAATTCCAATATCTTCAATTATGTCATATGGATGAAGTATATCCGCTCTATAAGGTGGTACCAAAACTTTATGATTATTAAAATCAAATTGTGCTTTTTCAAGAAGATGCTTTATTTCATTTTCTTTCAACTTTAAACCAAATAACCGCTCAATTTGCTCATTTTTTATAGTAAATGCTTCTTTAAACAAATGAGGCACTTCAATTTTCTTGTCATGATATTTAATTTCTGCCGAATAAATATGAAAGCCCCTTTCATACAAGGAATAAGTAAAAATGTTTGCTGCTAAATTCACAGTCTCTTCGTCAGTTCCAGTCGCTTCGAAAAATAAGCTATTATCATCAATCTCAAGCTTGCCTGTAAAATTTGAGTTTATAATCGGTATAAAACTTAGAACTTCATTTTTATCATCAATCAAAACAGGATATTTATCAAATCCTTCAAGAACCCATGCATATTCCTTTCCTTTAGGATGATCGGCCAATATTTCCTTTAAATTCATTTTTGATTTAAACTCAAGCGGAACAAACTCTATTGAAAGTGGATCAGCAGCCTTGTAATGTACTGGAAAAGTTATTTTTTTGTAGGAGTACAATCCAATAGAAACTTTTTGCCTTCTTCTTCCATAAGTTTCGCAGAATTTTTCCTGCAATTGCACAAGCTGCTTGAGCAGATAGTCATCAATCTTATGGCCTTTGGCTGTAAAACATGCTATGTAAGGTCTTAACTTTGCAACAGACTTATCAACAATTACTTGATAGTCTCCTTTGTTGATTTTTATCTCTGGAATTCCTTTTTGCAGCCCAAGAATACCTTTCAAAAATCTAGCAAATCCCTCAACACTCCAAAGATAAGGCAAATTTGTATCTCCAAAATCTATCTTAACTTCATCAGTTTCTTCGTCATAGATTTCAAAGTCGCCTTTGCCATAGTGTGCAAATTCTTGCACTTCCTCAATTGTCAGTTTTTTTCCTACTAAATGCTGCAAATCCTTTAATGAAAATGTAATTGTTGGCATTTTTCGCTTTTTATTTGTTAATGATTTTTTCGTTATTGTAATTATTCATTAAATTTTCTTTATATTTTTTCTAAAACTTTCAATTTCATCAATCTCAATTTCTGGGAATAACCCAATGTAGCTGCATTTTCTGCATTTCTCTGGAGTTGGCGCTAATATTTGAATAAAATCTGTTATTATAGGCAAATCTATACTTCCACATTTTGGGCATATCTTTGTATATTGTATTTTCTTCATTAATTTATTTATTCCATAATTTTTTGAAATATTCACGCGATTTTACTAAATCTTTTTCAGATTTAAAAACTTCAAACGTCATTGTTTTCTCGTATTCAGATTTTTTAAGCAAAAAAACAACATGTTTCCAGTTTATCTTACCTTCTCTTAAAGCTAAGTGTTCATCTTGATTTCCATGATTGTCATGAACATGATATGAGCAATTCTACCATCAAAATATGAAATAAATTTTCTTATATTCTTCATTCCTCCAGATATAAAAGCATGACCTACATCAAGATGAACATTAAGTTTTGGAGTTCTATCTAAAATATATTTATAATAATCAAATTTTTCTTCTACATTCTCAAGCATTATCATTACTTTATATCTTTGAGCAAAATCTGAAATATATCTCAAACTTTTAACATAATTACTAAGAATAATTTGTCTTGGTTTATTATATTCAAGTAGGATCTTGCTGTGGACCATGAAATGAAAATTTAGCGATTTTGCCCCTATTTTACTTGCTATTTTTATATCTCTTTCAGCTTGTTTTATCCATGCTTTTCTTATAAGCTCGTATGGAGAGCTTAAATCATACCACCATGCTGTGTGCGCTATAGGTTTATGAAAAAAATTTTTTAATAATTTTTTAATTGTTTTTTTATTTTTGTTTAAATAAATGTAATCTGTTAATGGTTCAATGCATAACTCAACGTAATCAAAATTCATCTTCTTAGTTTTATTAATCTCATTAATAATGTTCCCAACAGGAGATGTTATTCTTCCAAATTTTATCATTCTAAATCACTTTGGCATTTCTTAAAAATTCTAAGTCATGCGAAAATAATTGTCTTATATCCCTAATACCGAGCTTAAACATAGCTAACCTGTCAAGTCCAACGCCCCAAGCAATTACTGGAACTTCTTTTCCAACTAATGGTTTTACTAGTTCAGGCCTGAAAATTCCAGAACCAGCAAGCTCAATCCACCCAAACTCAGGATGCTTTGCATGCAACTCTGCGCTTGGTTCAGTAAAAGGAAAATAGCCTGGGGTGATTTTTATTTCATCAGTCTCTGCAAACTCCTCGGCAAACATTCTCAATAAAGCCTTTAAGTGTCCAAAGTTTATGTCCTCTTCAATCACAAAACCACCTACTTGGTTAAAATCAGGCAAATGCGTTGCATCAATTACATCATATCTAAAGCATCTTGCAATCTGGAAATATTTTCCAGGAATTCTCAATTCTTTAGAGGCAAGCATTCTTGCTGATATTGAAGTATCATGTGTCCTTAAAATATGCCTATGGGTTCTTTTGACATCAAAGTCGTATCGCCAGCCTTTTGATCCTGTATTAAACCCATATTCATGTGCTTCTTTAACCTTCTTTACAACATCTTCTGGCAAATCTTTTGCATATTTTGGCTCTTTTATGTAATATCCTTGGTGTATGTCTCTTGCAGAATGAAATTGTGGCATAAATAAAGCATCCATGTCCCAAAAATCTGATTCAACAATTGGCCCAGTCATTTCTTCAAACCCAAGTGCAATGAATTTATGCCTTACCTCATCAAGAAATCTTCTGTAATGCTGTTTTCTTCCAGCAAATATTGAAGGAACATTAATCTTAACATCAAACCTTCTGAATTTTTTTCCCTTCCAAGCCCCTGATTTGACCAATGACGGAGTTATCTTTTCTATCATTTCTTCATCAATTTTTTCTTTTAATAACTTCTTCCCAACTTCAGTAAGCTCGACATTTATTATTTTTGACAACTCGACTTTTACTATTCTCTTTCTTTTCCTTAAGTTGTCAAGCACAAATTTTTCCTCTTCACTTAAAGACCCAACTTCTCGAGGAAAATTCTCTTTAAGGAATTGCTCTTCAAGAAATCCATGCTTTAGCAAGTGCTTTCCATGATCTGTTATTGAAACAACAATATCTTTTTCCTTTGAAATTCCAATTGTAGCCTTTGATTTTAGAGTTCCTAAAGATATTGTGATTTCTTCATTGCTAAGCCCTGTTTTTTTTGCTATGTCTGCAATAGAACTCGGTTTTTCTAAAGATTCCAGAAATTTTCTCTCAGGCAGACCATATTTCAAATATTTCTGGCCATTTTCATCAAGATATATAAGCTCTTTTTGCTCTTCCTTTGTTTTTATTATGTTTTTATTTTGGAGCCATTGCAATGCCCTCATTACTTCAACATCCTTTAACCCAGTTACTTTTATTATGTCATGAAAAGAAGAAAAATTATCCAAAACCTTTACAACTTTTCTTTCAGTTGGATTTAGGCTTTCTGATAACTTTTTAATGTCCATTTTTAATGTTCTCTCGGATAGCTTCCAAGCACTTTAACAGCTGCTATTTGCCCTATTTTTTTTAATGTTTCTACAACATTTTTGTCTGATTTATGCCCTTCAAAATCTATGTAAAATATATATTCTCCAAGCCTATTTTTTGAAGGTCTTGATTCAATTTTTGTAAGATTTATATTTCTTTTCGCAAATTCGCCGAGCATATTGTGCAGTAATCCCGGCCTGTCATTTTGAGGAAAGATTGCAATGCTAGTCTTATCATGCCCAGTTTTTTTGCCATAAGATTTAGCAATTATAAAAAATCTTGTCACATTAATTTTACTGTCTTGTATTTTCTTTAATACTTTAAGCTTGTAAATTTTAACAGCAATTTTTGGCACAATTGACGCTATTCTTTTGTCTTGCGATTTAGCAACTACCTCAGCTGATTTGCCATTGCTTAATGTCTGAATTATTTCTGCTTTTGGAAGATTCTTTCTAATGAATATTTCGCATTGCTCATAAGTTTGAGAATGCACATAAAGGGCTTTTATCTGATTAGCTTTTCCAAACCCCGCTAAATAATGGCTTATAGGCAATATTCTCTCGGCTTTGATTTTAACTCTAAAATCATTCAAATAATCTAAAGTCTGATTGACTGTTCCGGAAATTGAATTTTCCACTGGAACAAAGCCCAAAGATGCTTTGTTTTTTGAGATTAATTCAAATATCTCTCTAATTGTGTCAGTAAATAATATTGTTGCTTTGTCGTCATACTCGCGGACAGCTTCATGGCTGAATGTGCCTTCTGGGCCTAGAGTAGCAATCTTCATTTTATTCTAGCAATTATCTTTTTCATAAAGAACTCACTTTATTATATTATCAGGATTTATTTTTCCAGCCATAAGCATATGGTCTGCCAGCACAATTGCAGTCATTGCCTCTGCTATTGGCGGAAACCTCACAATAGTTGCCGGGTCATGCCTGCCTTCAACTGAAATTATTTCTTGCTTCATTGTCTTGTACTTAATTGTTCTTTGTTTTTTCAGCATG
>CAZUWB010000068.1:0-5716 GCA_964623945.1 uncultured Methanosarcinales archaeon
AAATATTAGTAATTCTAAACATTTTAAAATGAATACAGAAACTAAAACAGGTACAACAACTATAGGTTTAGTTTGCAAAGATGGCATAGTGTTGGCTGCTGATAAAAGGGCAACTTCTGGTTATTTGATAGCATGGAAAAAGTTTGACAAGATAGTCCAGATAACAGACAATGTGGCTGTTACAGTTGCAGGAACAGTATCTGACGTTCAATTACTGACAAAATATCTAAAGGCAGAGCTTAAATTAAAGGATATAAGAACAGGACGAGAAACAACTGTTAAAGAAGCAGCAAGCTTGCTTGCAAATTTCGTTTACAACAATATAAGGAAGCTAAGCTTGATACCAGGCATATCACATTTCATTGTTGGCGGAAAAGATTCAAGCGGATTTCATATGTATGATTTAAGCCCTGACGGCTCAATTGTTGAAGTTGATGATTACATTTCTTCAGGCTCAGGCTCTGTAATGGCATTCGGAGTTTTGGAAACCTTGTACAAAAAAGGACTAAGCGTTGATGAAGGGGTAAAATTATCTGCAAAAGGCATTAATGCAGCTGTCCAGCGCGACATCGCATCTGGCAATGGCATAGACATTGTGACCATTACCAAAGACGGCATAAAAAAGGTTTTTTCCAAAGAGCTTGAAATAAAAATTGAATTATAAAACTCTTCTATAAATAAAAACTGCGGATTTAATATTTTAATTTTAAAATTTTTATTGCAACATTAAGAATACGCTCATTGTGTTTTAAAGTAATCTATTAAAATATATTGATAAAACTCATTAATAAACTAAATAAAAATCAAATAAAATTTTCTAATATGGCAGATATTACAAAGGAAATTCTAAAAAATCTTCCTGAAAACAAGATAAGCGATGTAAATTTTGAAGGCGCTAATATAGTCCTATATACAAAAGACAAGGACTTTTTCTTAAACAACAATGGAATGATAAAGAGGATAGTTGATGATATTAAAAAAAGAGTTGAGCTAAGGCCAGATCCAAGTGCTACAATGGAAATGGAAGAGGCTGAAAAGATAATAAGGTCTATAATCCCAGAAGAAGCTGGAGTTGACCAGGTTATTTTTGACCCGCAAAGAAGCAGGGTTATAATTGAAGCTGACAAGCCCGGATTGGCAATCGGCAAGCAGGGCGCAATTTTAAGGGACATAAGAAATCAGACTTTGTGGGTACCATTAATAAGAAGAAATGCAGCTATTCGCTCAAAGTTAATTGAAAACATCAGGGCTGTCCTATACCAGCATAGTGATTACAGACGAAAATTTTTGGACAAGGTAGGCCATAGAATCTATGACGGGTGGAGAAGAGAGAAAAAAAATGAATGGATAAGGCTTACATATTTAGGAAGCGGTCGTCAAGTTGGAAGAAGCTGCATATTTCTGCAAACACCAGAGTCAAGAGTTTTGTTAGACTGCGGCATTAATGTTGCATCAACCGACAAGCCATATCCTTATTTGGAAGCACCTGAATTTAACATTAATGACTTAGATGCTGTAATATTAAGCCATTCCCATATTGATCATTGCGGCTTTATACCCTATTTGTTTAAGTTTGGGTATAGAGGGCCTGTGTACTGCACAGAACCAACTAGAGACGTGTCTGCTTTGCTGATGCTAGATTACATAAAGATTCAAAGAGCAGAGGGGCAAGAGCCAATTTACACCTCAGAGGACATCAAGGAAATGGTAAAGCATACCATAACGCTTGAGTATGATGAAGTCAGTGATGTCACTCCAGATGTAAGAATAACAATGTACAATGCAGGGCATATACTAGGAAGCGCAATGGTTCATTTGCATGTTGGAAATGGTTTGCATAATATACTCTATAGCGGCGACCAAAAATACGGCAAAACATTGCTGCTTGAGCCAGCTGTTACAATGTTTCCAAGGCTTGAAACTTTAATGCTAGAAGCAACTTATGGAGGAAAGGAAAACATAATGCCGCACAGGCAAGAAACTGATGAAGAATTGATGACCATAATAAAGGAAACGACTGATAGAGGTGGAAAAGTTTTAATACCCACTTTAGGTGTTGGAAGAGCTCAAGAAGTCATGCTGGCTATTGAAGCAATGGTAAGAGAAGGAAAAATGGCTCCAATTCCAGTGTACATAGATGGCATGGTGTGGGATGTTACTGCAATACACACAGCATATCCGGAATATTTAAACAACTCAATAAGAAAACTTATATTCCACAAAGACCAAAATCCATTTTTGCATGAAATCTTCAAAAGAGTTGGCTCACAAAAAGAAAGGATGGATGTAATTGAGAATACCGGTCCTTGTGTAGTACTAGCAACTTCTGGAATGCTTACAGGCGGACCATCAGTTGAGTACTTAAAGCATCTTTGCGACAATTCAAAGAATGCAATGGGATTTGTCAATTACCAAGGAGAAGGCTCTATGGGCAAGAGAATACAGCAAGGTGAAAAAGAATTTACTTTTTCTGATGGCGGCAAGCAAGAAATGTTGCAAATTAAAATGAAAGTTCATACTGTAGAAGGATTTTCAGGGCATTCTTCCAGAAACCAACTGATGAATTTTGTTGCAAAATGCGAGCCAAGGCCAAAGAAAGTAATAGTGAATCACGGCGAAAACTCAAGATGCTTGGATTTAGCTAGTTCTATACACAAAGGTTTTAGGATTGAAACAGTTGCTCCGAGAAATTTGGAGACTGTAAGAGTGAAATAATTCTGATTTTTGTGATAAGTTCGTTTAACTTGTGTTAAACGAACTTTGAATCCAAATCATTCCATCCTCAAAAACTCATCAATTTACTTATTAATTCTCTTAACTATCTCAGAAACCAGCATCTTTTTCTTGTCTGAAGAAAGTGAAAACAATTTCTTTTTCACCATTTTATCTGAAATTGTAAATATATAGTTAATTTTTATCACACTATCTTTAACAGCACCCTCTTTTCTTGTTAATGGAATGCCTTCCATCTCCAGATTGCTTGTGATTCCAGCAATGACAATATTGCCGAGCTCTTCAAAAAGAACTACTGCAGGTCTTGTTTTAATTTCAAAAGTATCGGTAAATTGAACTTGCGCTAGAATTACGTCGCCAGTTTTATACACTCTCCCATGCCTCGTCTTCTTTATTGCCCCACAATTCTTTCATTTTAGGTTGCTGGATTTTATGCAAGAATTCATCATAGCTGTTCTTTTTCTTGACAGTAACAAACACAGAGACAATTTTGTCTAGCAACTCATTATAAGTTTGTCTAGGGTACTCTTTAGCTTTTTTTAATTTTTCTATAACTTTTTTATTTAATTGAATCGTAGTTACCTCAGCCATATATAATCACTTATAAGTATGTTATATATTAACTATATAAATGTTTCCATTTAAAACTACTGTTCAAAACAGAAATGCCAACAATAACCTTTAAATAAATATCATTCAAACTCTTTTCTAATGGAAGAAGAAGTTAAACAAAACTACATAAAAGCAGGCAGAATTTCTGCTGAAGTTTTAGAGTATGGAAAATCACTGCTCAAGAAAGGAAATTCTTTGCTTGATGCTACAGAAAAAATCGAAAAGAAAATTTTTGAATTAGGAGGAAAGCCAGCTTTTCCTGTTCAGATTTCGTGCAACGAAATAGCAGCTCATTTTTGTGTGGAAGAAGATGATAAAACTGTTTTTGACGAGCAAGTTGTAAGCTTGGATTTAGGCGTACATGTAAATGGAGCAATTGGAGACAATGCTTATACAATTGATTTGTCTGGAAAGTATAATGATTTAGTTGAAGCTGCGCAAAAGGCTTTGGAAGAAGCTTTAAAAATAATCAATGTTGGGACTGAATTAAGGGAAATTGGAAAAATAATAAATGATACAATAACAGGCTATGGCTACAATCCAGTTAGAAACCTGTCTGGGCACGGCTTGGACATTTATGGGATCCATACAAAACCGACAATTCCAAACATAGACAACAGCGACAAAACAACTCTAAAAAAAAATATGGTATTTGCAGTTGAGCCTTTTGCAACAACAGGCTCTGGAGTTGTGGCAGAGAAAGGATTGCCTACTGTTTTTATGCTTGAGCACCCAAGAAATGTTAGAAGCCCAATAACAAGGGAAGTGTTGAACGAAATAATCAGCTACGAAGGTTTGCCATTCGCAAAAAGATGGCTTACAAGAAAGTTTGGAGCAAAGGCTAACTTTGCATTAAGGGAATTAACGCAACTTGGCATGATACATCAGTTTCCGCCATTAGTTGAGGTAAATAAAGGCATTGTAACGCAAGCAGAGCATTCTGTTTTGATTGACGACAAAGGAGAAGTAATTGTTTTGACAAAGTTATAATTAAAAGATTTAAATTCTTAATTTCTTAATAATATCATTAAGCTCTAAAATCTCTTCTTTGCCTGTTTTCATATCCCTCAACTTGACTTTATTTTGTGATAGTTCCTTTTTTCCCACAAAAATAACATACGGAATGCTTAATGAATTGGCATACTCAAGATTCTTGCTTGGACCTTTATCCGTTAAATCAATGTCTGTATTTATTCCAGCACCTCTTAATTGCTGTGCTATTTTCATACTTTCATTCAAAGTTTTGATTGGTATTATGTAAACTTGTGTTTTTGTTTTTTGCTTGACTTTTTGCTTTTCGCTCAAAGCGTCATAAATCCTGTCAACGCCAAAGCTAATTCCAACTGAGGGATAATTTCCTTTGCCCAAAAGAGAGCCAATCATTGCATCATACCGGCCGCCGGCGCAAACTGCGCTTTTGACATTGTTATTTTTCACAAATGCCTCAACAACAGTTCCTGTGTAGTATGCTAAGCCCCTTGCCAAAGAAACATCAAATTCAGCTTCAAAATCCAGATTTTTTAAATATTCCAGCAATTGCTCGATTTCATTCAACCCTTCAGAATTTTTTAATATTTTTTTTAGCTGAGAAATTTTTTGCTGATTGCTTCCCTTTATGCTTATTATATCAATTATTTTATTAGCTTTTGCATCGTCAATTTTCTGTTGATTTAATTCATTTTTAACAATATCAATTCCAAACTTTTCTAACTTATCAATCGACAAAATAACTAATTCTTGCTTGCCTTCCTCAATTCCGCAATAATCCAGCATATCGTTTAATAATTTTATGTTATTGAATTTGATAATAACTTCAATGCCGAGCTTGCTGAATGCATTATAAAGCAAATTTATTAATTCTGCTTCTGCTGCAATGGAAGAAGAGCCGATAACATCAACATCGCATTGCAAAAATTGCCTGTACCTTGCAGATGCAACCGGACCATCCCTGAAAACTTCTCCAATCTGGTATCTTTTGAATGGCAGCTTTACGTTTGGGTTCATGCCAACATATCTTGCCAATGGAACTGTTAAATCATATCTTAAGCCAAGCTCTCTGCTGCCTTGGTCTTTTAATTTGAAAGTTTCTTTCAATATTTCTGCTCCACCGGCATATTTCGAAGCTAAAATATCGTATCTTTCAAGAATTGGTGTTTCCATAGGAGCATACCCATAAAGCTCAAAGACTTCTTTTAGAGCGCTGACTATTTCATCCATTACAATTTTCTCTTCAGGCGAAAAATCGCGAGTTCCTTTTAGTAATTGTAGGTTCATTTTTCGTTTAATTTTAATTTTGGTTTAAATTAATTTCTATTATGTCACTAATAAGTTTCAACCTTTAAGCCCTTAATCCTTGAGAAATGTCTTTTAT
>CAZUWB010000069.1:0-5662 GCA_964623945.1 uncultured Methanosarcinales archaeon
CAAAACCCTCTTTTTTCATTATCACTCCTCTTTATTGTGACAAATTATCAAAATATATTGGTTTGACAACACATATTTAAATGTTTTGATTTATTGTTAATATTGCAATTATATGGCGCCTCAAACAAATTGAAAATAACATTTATCAAACCACATTAACTCACAATTAAATAAATCATATTTAAACTTTTCGCTATTTGAAAGATTTATAGTTCACAATACATGCTTTAAAATGGATATATTAATAAAAATAAAATTTAATTGTGTAATTTGAAGATGTTGATTAAAAATATAACAAAAAAAAGAGTTATTGCAGCTAAGTATAAAATTTGCGACGATAGTTTCTCAAAATTTATTGGATTAATGCTCTCAAAACAACACAAAAAAACATTAATTTTTAAATTTAAAAAAGAACAAATAATTTCTTTGCATATGCTTTTTGTCTTTTATCCAATAGATGTTTTATTTCTGGATAAAAGCAAAATTGTTGTTGATAAAAAAGAAAATTTCAAGCCATTTACATTCTATAGCTCAAAGAAAAAAGCAACGTACGCTGTTGAGTTGCCTGAAAAAACAATAAGTAGAACAAAAACAAAAATGGGCGATAAAATAGAATTTCAATAGAAAAATTTAAATATGAGCTATAGTACTATAGCACTATAGATAAAATGCCTACAACTATTCAGATTGACAATGAAACTTTGGACCTCTTAAAGAAATTTAAAAATAGCTTGAATGCTGAGAGTTATAATGAAGTGATAAACACAATTCTAAAAGGTGGAATAAAGAAATCAATGTATGGGGCTTTGGGAAAGGAAAAAAGCATGAAAAACATTCTCAGAGGACTAAGAGATGAGATTAATAGGTGAACGTATTTTATTAGATTCTTCTGCATGGCTTTCATATTTTTATGCTGAAAATGACTTAATTAAAGAGTTGATTGAGGATGGAAATCACCTGCTTATGACTTCTGTACTGTCAATTTTCGAAATTAAAAGAAAATTGTTAATGAAAAATATTAAGGAATTAAAAGTTGAGGAATTTCTGAAGTTGATAAAAACAAGGAGCTTGTTAATAGACTTAAATGAGGATATCTCTAGTAATGCAGTAGATATATCACTAAAAAACAAATTGCATACTATTGATAGTTTAATATATTGTTCTGCTGTATTGAATAATGCAACTTTAGTATCTGGTGATAAGCATTTTGAAGGTTTAGAAAATACTTTTATTTTGGAATAAGATTATTCTATCTTATTGATTCTATAATTTTATTGAGTTTGTCGGCTAAAACTTCCCACCTAAAATTTTTCAAATCTTTGCTGTAATCTATCTTTTTACTATCTTCTAATTTTGCTATTATTTTTTCACTCAAATCTTCAGCGTCATCTGGCTTGCATAAACTTCCACTATATTTTTTTAATAATAATGACACATCTCCAACATCTGTTGCCACAATAGGCACATTGCAAGCCATGTACTCGACAATCTTATAGGGAAAGCAGTACTTTGAAAAATCATTGACCGGATTTGGAAGAATCGCAACATCTGCTGCATTTATTCCCAAAACAACTTCATCTCTTTTTGGGAATTCTCTATAAATCACATTTTCTTGATTTATATCAACATCCTCGTCTATTCCGCCACTTAGCAACAAAAAAGTATTTGGATATTTTTGCCTTACTTTTTTAAATGCGTCAATCATGATATCAAATCCTTTCAATTTTTCCAAAGCGCCGATAAAAATAATAATTTTGGCATTCGGCAATTTCAATTTTTTCCTTGATTTGTTTGTGCCTATAACCTTAAATAAGTTTAAATCAATGCCATTTTGAATTACATAAATTTGTTTTTTCCTCAACTTTGAGATATATTTTTTCAGGCTTTCGCTAACTGTAATAACAATATCAGCATTTTTAACAACTTTTTTATCAAAATAACTTACTAATGGTATTTTGTATGTATCATAAATTTCAAAATTATCCTGCAATTCATACACAAAAGGGATTTGAAATTTTTTTGAATAACAATAACACATAATTCCTATTAATGGGTCTGTAGTGGCTACAATTACATCATATTTTTCTTTTTTAATTATTTTTTTAAAATCTGAAAGAAAGCTAATTAGTGATAAAAAACCAATAGGTTTTATTATGTATTTTATGTTTTTTATTTTAACAATTTTTTCTTCTTTTTTTTTATAATCTGGGCATAGAAAATCAATTTTGTGTTTTTTTGCCAATGGCTCAAACAATCTTACCTGTCTTCCAAAATTTTGCATAACCATGTCTTTGTTTGCGCCAAAACGCTTCATGACAACAAGAATTTTCATTTTCCAAAATGTTTTTTATACCACTCAATAGTTTCCTTTAAGCCTTTTTCCAGACTATATTTTGGCTCCCAGTTTAGAACTTTTTTTGCTTTTTTAATTGACAAATATTGAGCATCAATCTCGTTTTTCGCTTCTCCAATAATTTTGGGTTTTGCATTTTTGCCCATTAATTTTATGATTTTATTGTACAATTCCAATACACTTATTGGTTTTCCTGTTCCAAAATTAAAAGCCTGCCCAACAACGTCTTTTCTGTGCAGATTTTCTGCAAGGATTAAATAAGCATTAACAGCATCTTTAATGTACATATAATCCCTTATTGGAGTACCATCGCTTCTTATTACAGGCTGCTCATTTTTTATCAGCCTTGTTATAACATCTGGAATTATTCTGCTTATGTTCATGTCTGCAGTCCCATAAGTATTTGCATTTCTAGTTATAGCTAATGGTAATTGATATGTCATAAAATAACATCTTGCAAGTACTTCAGCGCATGCTTTGGAAGCATCATATGGAAAATATCCATTTAATGGCGAGTCTTCAGTATATGGCAACTTTTTTTGCTGCCCATATGCTTTGTCAGACGATGCGGCAACTAATCCTTTGATTGTTTTTGACAACCTGCATGCTTCTAAAATATTCCACGTTCCTTTAATATTTGATTCAAATGTCGACAAAGGGCTTCTGTTTGCAGGCCCTACAATTGCTTGGGCTGCAATGTGAAAACAGAATTCAACATCATATTCATTGACAACCCTTTCACAATCTGCAAAATTAACAAGATCCCCATTGACAATTGTTATTTTTTCTCTCAAATCTAATATATCAATATTGCTTTTCTTTTTGATATCCCTGACAATCGTTATTATTTCTGCACCTTTATCGTCAAGAGCTTTTGCTACATGACTTCCAATAAATCCATCTGCTCCTGTTACCAAAACATTCATTCCTTTCCAATTCATTTTAGCCACTGAATAAGCCTTTTTTCATACATTTCATTAAGCTCTATAACATCCTTCAAAGTGTTCATTGACTTCCAAAAGCCTTTGTGCTTGAATGCTGCTATCTGGTTTGATTTCGCAAGCTCCTCAAAAGTTTCTTTCTCCAGATCATAATTCTTTTTCATATAGGAGAAAATTTTTTTATTAAAAACATAAAAGCCGCCGTTCATAAAATATCCAAGCACAGGCTTTTCCTTAAAGCCAATGAGATTTCCTTTTTTGCTGAATTCCAGAATGCCGAATGGTGAAACTAAATTTATCGCCGTCAAAGTCACTATTTTTTTGTTTTTTTTATGGAAATCGTACAATTTGTTTATATTAACATCGCTCAAATCATCTCCGTAAGTGACAAAAAAATCGTCATCTTTTATCAAGTGCTTAACCATCTTAATCCTATCAGCTTTGTTTGTATCCAAGCCAGTGTCTTCAAAATGTATCTTCACATTCTTTATCTTCTTGAAATATTGCTTTATTTTATCTCCTTTGTAGCCCAAGCAAAAAATGAATTCATTATATCCAAATGACTTATAGAGCTGAAGAACATGCCACAAAATTGGCTTGTTGCCTACTTCAATCAAAGGCTTAGGTATTTTTTCTGTGTACTCGCTTAACCTGGTACCTTTCCCCCCGCACAAAACAACAACTTGCATAAGCTTGTTACTCAAAATTCATTTAAAAATATTTGGTTTATGTTTTTTATTTCTTGCTAGCCACTAAAAAATAATAAGTCGGAAATCTTTCAGTTTTATCGAATACGTCTAAAATGCTGATTAGTTGGGCTAATATATAAAATGGATACAAAATATACATAATAATTTGAGCGAAACTTCTTAAAGCTTTAGGAAAAAGCAAAGGCAGGCCTTTTATTAACGAGTGTAAAATTATTGCTGGCGCATTAAAAATTCCCCCTATTGGCTTTATTTTTTCAATTCTAAAATATTCGTCAAGCAAAGTCCTTAAGCCATATTCTGTAAATCTGTACTTGTCAAGAGGTGCATCATGTATTGGATAAAAAAATGGCAGCACCAAAACTAATTTGCCATTTTTTTTCAAAATTTTATGTAAATCCTTGACGACATTAAATGGATTTTTAAAATAATATAATGAGTTAACGCTTATAACTTTATCAAAAGAATTTGCTTTAAATGGCAATTTATCAACATCTCCAACAACATGTATTATTTTATTTTTAAATTTGTCAAAACAAATAATTTTTCCTTTAATGTGTTTATGATAACTAGGCTTATTTCCACAACCTAAATCAAGAATTCTATCATTTGTATTATTGAATATTTTTGCGATATTTTTCTTAATTTTCTTAGATATAATAAAAAATTCTCCAATCATTTTCTTGCTTTTACAATAATATAATGGCTATGATAAGGATCAATATTTGATAAAATTGTCGATAACATTGGTGGTGAAGGGTAATACCCAAATCCTTTGACATTTTCAATCTTAAACTTAAAATCTTTCAATAAGCCAACTAAGGCTTTTGTCGTCATGACTTTGATATGCTCCAAAGTTTCTGTTTCTTTTGAAAAAACTCTTTTCATTCTTTCCTTATTCAATTCTTTAACAAGCCTTAAATCAGACTCATAATCTGGCTTTATTGTAGGGCCTGAAAATGGCTGCAATCCAATCAACAAAGCAAAGATATTGTGCCAACTTGCTAAATTTGGTGTTCCTATAACAACATAGCCATCTTTTTTTAATATTCGATGAATTTCAGATACAAAAAGCCTTACATTGACAAGATGTTCAATTACATGATAAGCAATGACCACATCAAAAAAATTATTTTTATATGGCAATTTTTCATTAAGATTGCAAATCTCTACTTTAATTCCTTTTTTTGATGCTTCCTTGGCTTTTGCTTTATCAATTTCAATGCCATAAAGGGAATTTGTGCCTATAAAATTACCAAATTTTTTTGTATTAACGCCATTCCAACAACCGCAATCAAGCAGAACTGTACTGCTGTTATTTTCAAGCAATGAGTAAAGTGATGCTGTTGAATTTTTTGCAGTATGCTCATACAAATAAGAAAAATAGCCTTTGAGCATGGCTATCACTCCCCGAACATGTCAGCTAATAATGCAAAGGTCAAAAGTTGAAATCCTATGCTAAGTATTACAACATTTAGCATTAACAATGCAAAATGTCCAGAAATGCCAGTCGTGAAATGTAAATAAATCATATAAAACCCAATTAGAACACCAATAGAAAATATTAAAAATCCTAGAACTCCAAAAAACTTCAATGGCTTGTAATCCCTGTAAATTCTAAGTATATTAATCCATGCCTTCAAAGCATAAGAAAATGGATT
>CAZUWB010000070.1:0-5643 GCA_964623945.1 uncultured Methanosarcinales archaeon
CTAATTTCTCAAACATCTTATCAAAAGTAGCGATATATTGTATCTGTGCTAAATTGATTATTGCTTGACTCATACAATCAGTAAAGCTAAAATGATATTCAGAGGAGTTAAATATCTTAAAAGCAGATTCAAAAAGATGTTTGTCCCCATGCACTATGAAAATGCTGTTGAAGATCTGCTTTCCAAATGTTCTCGCTTTTTCTTTTCCCAATTTTCTCAAAGCAACAGAAATAACTTCGTCAAAAACATCATCCGAAGTTAAAGTTTGTCCATATTCATTAGCATCAGTTTTCTCTGCCAATATCATAGCTCTTTTATGGTGAGTATCGCTCTCGTTATAGAGCGCTAATAGATAGCTAGCGTCTAGAAAAATAGCCATGATATTCACCCGTAAAGAATAGAGTCAATCTGCTCGCTTAAAAGTCTTGTCTTTGGTCCGCCTTTTACTGTTTTCCATTCAGCCAAGTGTAGTTTAAGTTTTCTCGATTCTGCCAACCAGTTCTCTATCGCAAGGGATAAGGCTTTCCCTACTGGTAATTTCTTCCTTACAGCCTCTGCCTTTAGCTCACTAAAAGCATCAGCATCTACATTCTTTATAGTAACTTGTATATTAGCCATATTGGTAAAACAAGTAAAACTTGTATTTAAATGTATCGATTTTCTATTATTGCAATTTCTTATTATAAAATTAAGAAAAAGACAATATTAAAATGGTTAATAATAACTTGGATTATAATTCTAATTCTGTCTTTTGGAGGTTGTATTATAGAACCCCCAATAATATGAAGTAGTTTAAATTAAAAACTAATTTTAATTCAAATTAAAACTCTTTTCTCTTCCTCAAATACTCAACCAATTTTTCGTTAATTATTAATTTATTATTGTCAACTACATATCTAAATGGCAGTGTTATACTCTCATTTTCATTGATTTCAATCTCCAATTCATCAACAAATTTAAAATCATCTAATTTTTTACCTTCTAAAATTTTTTTAGTTACAAAAGCTGCGACATCGGTTGGCATCTGCCTATCACCTAGATTCCTTGTTGAAAATTTTATTTTATTTTTTTTCAGATTATTTATTAACTTTTGTGTTCTTTTTTTTGATGGACTATCACCAAGAATGCCGCCAAAAACAAAATATTCGAATTTATTTTTATCATTTGTTGTTAAAGTCTTTTTGGAATATTGGGATAAAACACAAATATTATTTAATCTTAATTTAGTAAAGCTTTTATCAAAAACAACACTATATCTTTTTAGTTTTTTAATGTCTTTTTTATTGATATTTGTAAAAATTAAATTATTCTTTCCAACAATTTTAGAAATATGTTGGTACTCAATCAAGCACCATTCATAAAGTTCAGGTTCAAGATGTTCGATAACAAATTTCATCTTTTATAATTAAGAAAAATAATAAAATTAATCAAAATTTCTTAAACTGGGCTGCTGTGTCTATCAAATCAACATGTCCTAAAAATATGGCTCTGCAGCAGTATCTTTGCAATCCTAGCTCATCCATTACCTTTTTCCTGTCTTCTCCTTTGTTGACTCTTTCAACATAAGATTCCCATAAATGAGCTATTGGCTTGCCGCAGCTCCAGCATCTGATTGGTATTATCATTTTAGTTTCCTCACCTATAAGATTTTTGGACCTTGGATCTAGCCTGCCCATGCCTGTTTGGTTTTGCAGGCTCTTTTCTTCTTACGTCAGCAACGAGCAAATTTCTGTCATAATTTAAAAAAATCTCTTTAAGCTTATCGCTTTTTGTGAAATTAACCAAAGCTTTGGCAATTGCTAGCCTTGAAGCTTCTGCTTGGCTTGTTGTGCCACCTCCAACAACGCTTACATCTATATCAACTTTGTTTGCAACATCTCCAGCCAATATTAATGGCTCCCTTAATTTAAGTCTTGACATCTTCGGCTCTAAAAAATCAATTGGAATATGATTAACTCTTATTAATCCATTTCCTTGCTTTAATGTGGCTCTTGCAATTGCCCTTTTTCTTTTCCCAGATGTAGTGATGTTTTTCATTTATTTCCCACCAACAGATTTGCATATATCCTTGACCTTCAAATAATCTGCTGAATGTAATTTACTGATGTTTGCACTTTCAATAACCAATGCTTTTTCATTCTTTAAATTTTCTGGAGTTCCAATATAGCACTTTATATTCTTAAAAGCATCCATGCCTCTTGCTCTTTTGAATGGAAGCATTCCTCTAATTGTTCTTTTGACAAACATATCAGACCTTCGGTAAAAGAATGGCCCTTTTCCAGGCGCTTTTCTGTGAATCTTTCTTTTGTATTCGTCTAAAGTAGCATGTTTTCTACCGCTAACTACACATTCCTCGCAGTTTACAACATCTACTTTATTGCCTAATAAAACCTGCTTTGCGACATAACTGCTCAACCTTCCCAAAATTGTGTTTTTAGCGTCTATTATCATCTTTTTAAATTTCCTGAAATTTAAAAACTTGAAAATCTCTAATTTTCATTGTTATCCAATTATCCTTATCCCTTTTCCACTGGGATTTTCTTTGCTAAGCTCCAATAAAGTAATCACTTTAGCGCCAGCTTTCTCTATCTTTTCCTTTGCGCCATCTGAAAATTGGAATGCTGATATTGTGACTTTATGCTTTAAATCACCTGCTCCTAAGACTTTGCCTGGCACAACAATAATTTCATTTTCTTTTGTGTACCTGCTTATGCTTGAAAGATTAACAACCCTTCTTTGTCTTGTAGGTTTCTCTAAGTCATTTGCCACTCTTTTCCACAAATTGACAGACTGCTCATTGCTTCTTTTCTTCAACTCATGAATCAAGCTCTGCAATACAGGATTCATAGGCCCAGTTATTTTTGACATTTTATTATTTGATTAATTTTTAATTATTTTAAAAATTTTTATGTCGTTATTGCTTTTTTTTTAATGCGGGGGAAGGGATTCGAACCCTCGCAACCACTAAGGTATACGGCTTTTGCCCAGTGACCTCAACCGTATTCATTTGACCAGGCTCTGACACCCCCGCGAAACGAAGTTGAGTGGGTTCCCGAACGATAGTTGGGATACCTGCGTGATTATCCGAGGGATTATTTTGCCTTCTTGAGCTCCTCTACAAACTCATCAAGCTGTTCATCAAAAATGTCTATTGCTTTGTTGATTATTTCTTTGCAGCTTAACTGACCAAATGACTCAACGTAAAAAACAAAATCAGTATCGCTGGCAGTTACTTTAACATTCTTGTCTATATCTGAAAAATCTACTGATAAATCACAATCTAACACTCTATCTTTGTTTATTACCAGCTTTCTGTCTTTTATCTCGAAAATGTTGTTATGATCCACTTCTATAATAGCTTCAGGATTTTTAACTTCGCCTGTGATTTCTACAATTGGCCTGTACTTGTAGTAAGCATGGCAAGGGCTCCATTTCATATGCTGCGTTCCTTTCCCTAGAACTGCAGTTGCCTCCAATTCAAGAGTTTGTCCCTTAAGCAGCTTTACAATAGGTGTACCTCCAAAAACTGGCTTTACAGCTGGATCTTTGCTTTTTATTTCAGACGCATAGACAATGCCTGCTCCTTTTGTTGCTCGAAGCACCATTTTTAATTGGCATCTATTGCAGCCTTTGCCTTCGCACTTGCATTTTTCTGGAATATTGTAAGATTTCAAGTCAGTTTTTAATGGTATTAAACCAAGCCTGTGCGCAATCATTTCATCATAAAGTATAGAGTTATTCTTTGAGAATTCAATATCCTCAATAGCCATAGTTGGCACTTCATCTATCATAAGCCTTCTTAAAGTATTTGCGTAAACTGGAGTTGAATCTTTTAAAATAAATGAAAGTTTGCCTTGCTCCTTGTTATTTTCTAGAATCCTTACTTCCATTTTGCCTCCTTATAAAATTTTTAAACCCTTCTGCCCCTTCTTCCGCCTTTCTTTCTGCACCCGTCATGTGGCAGAGGAGTTACCTCTTCTATAATTCCAATTTTTAACCCCATCCTTGACAAGGCTCTTATTGCAGCTTGTGCGCCTGGTCCTGGGCTTGTTGGTCCATTGTGGCCACCTGGTGCTTTTATTTTAACATGGATTCCAGTAATGCCTTTGTCCATTGCAATCTCAGCAGCTTTTTTTGCAGCCATCATTGCTGCTGTTGGTGAGCCTTCCATTCTGTCGCTTTTCACAACCATGCCACCAGAGCCAACAGCCAATGTTTCTGTTCCTGTTATGTCTGTGATATGAATAATTGTATTATTGTAAGATGCATAGATATGCGCAATTCCCCATCTTGATTGGCGTTGCTCCATTTTGCTTAATTGCCTTGCTTTTGTTCTTGTTCTTTTATAGCAGTTTGTACATTTATTGCACGAACTAATCTAATTTCAGGCTCTTCTTTAATTGAAACTAAGTAAGATGGAGTTGTTACCTTTCTATTCCCAACTGCTATGTACTCATGCACAATAAATTGCCTTGCCTGCATCATTGTCTTTGCCAAATGCTTTCTGCACACTAGTGTTTGCAGCCTTCTCTCCAAAACATCTTTTAATTTAAGGTTAAATATATCTTCAACTTTAGAATCTTTTTTTAATAATCCCAATGAATAAAGCCTTTCTAATAATTGCCTTTTTTCCATATCAGATTGCAAAGTTCTTTCTCCAATAATAATTTTTGCCCTATTAAGGAATTTTTTCAGCAAAGAATCCATTTTCCATACTTCATATTTTCTTCTTAAGCCATACTGCTTCAATATTTCTTTCTCATCAGCTATTCTTTCTTTTTGCCAAGGGTGGCTTGGTTTTGCAAATTTCTTTCTTTGTTTTTTTGGATCGCCCATTTTGTTTCAAATTTTTTCCTTAGTTGTGAACTTTATTCTTTATTTGTCGGGGTGGGACAATTGCGTTAGTTGTGCACTAATGGGGAGGTCAAGAGAGTTTAGCGAAGCTAAACTCTGCCCGCTTTAGTGCCTTCTTTTTTCTTAACACCCATTACTTTACCCTTGTTTCTCCTGAAATTTGACCTTGTTCTTTGCCCTCTTACAGGCAGCCCAAGCGAATGCCTTATTCCCTTATATGATTTCATTTTTTTCATCATTTTTATATCATTGTCTTGGGTAAAGCTCAAAGTAGAACTCACTAAATGCTTGTCTAAATTTTCTTCTGGATCCTTTTTTCTATTGAAAAGCCATGAAGGAATCTTAAACTTTGAAGGCTCTTTTATAATTTCATCAATATTATTTGCTTCATCATCTGATAAATAGCCTGCTTTCTTTGTTTTTTCAATGCCAGCAACATTGCATATAGCATTAGAAAACATATAACTGATGCCTTTTATTTTTATTAAAGCATGATAAATAGGCTTATTTCCATCTAAATCTGTGTTCGCTATTCTTACAAAATATTTCAATTCCTGTTTTTGCTCTTCTACCATGATTTAAACAGCCGAGAGAATAAAGCGTATTGTTATTTTAATAACCCTAAAACGCTCAGGCGGCTGCTTGCAATTTTTGCAAGTTCGCTGGCTTTCGAACTCGGGCTGATAGAAAACGGGATAATATGGGTATTTAAAAAGGTTGCGGAAAAGAAAAGTTTTTTATTGTTCTAGGCAAGGATACTCTCACAGGCTTTAGCCTGTAGAGGAATTG
>CAZUWB010000071.1:0-5631 GCA_964623945.1 uncultured Methanosarcinales archaeon
CGACAATATTCATTTTTGATTTTCTATATTTTTCAGTTATTTTATTTTGCACAAATGTTGATGAAAGCAACAAATCAGGCTTGTAGTTTCTAACTAACTCATCATTAATATCAAGCCAACCGCCTACCCGAGGTTTTTTCTTAGCTTCTTCTGGAAAATCACAATATCTTGTAACAGCAACTAATCTGTCATCTGCATTTAAACCATAAAGAATTTCTGTATTGCTTGGTGCTAAAGAAATTATTTTTTTGTGCATTATTATCAATTATTATTTTTTTATTTTTTTATGGGATTATTACTTATTTAATGCGTCCAATCAAGCACAGCCCCTTTGTTGCCTGTCAGCCATTTGTAGCATTCCAAAGCAGCTTTTGACCCTTCGCCTGCTGCAATTACAGTCTGCTTGAATAGAACTGGTGTTATGTCGCCTGCTGCAAATATGCCTGAACAAGAGGTATTGCACCTGTCATCAACAATTATTTCTTTTTTTTCATTCACTTTCACAAGATGCTGCACAAAAGAAGTATCAACAATATAGCCGATTTCAATAAATATACCATCAACTTTTAGTTCTCTTTTCTCTTTTGTTACAACGTTTTCAATTGCAATCCCATCTACATTTTTATCCCCGATTACTTTTGTCGGTATGCTGTTGAGCACAAGCTCTATCTTGTCATTATTTTTTAATTTTTCAACAGTTATCTCATCTGCTCTAAAAGCATCTCTTCTATGAATTAAATAAATCTTTTTGGCTATTGTTGCAAGCTCTAAAGCGCCTTCAACAGCAGAATTACCGCCTCCAATCATAGCTACGTCCCTGTTTTTATATAAGGGAGCATCGCAAGTTACGCAAGTTGAAACACCTCTGCCAATGAATTTTTCTTCGCCTTCAATTCCTAAGCTTCTTGGAACCTTTCCATAAGCTAGAATTAGTGATTTGGATTCATAAGTTTCGCCGTTTGCCAAGCCAACTCTAAATCCATTCTCTATTTTATCAACTTTGTTGGCTTTGCCCATTACAAGTTCTGCACCAAATCCAATAGCTTCATCTTGGAATCGACGCATTAATTCAATTCCATGCATTGCTCCTGTGCCAGGATAATTCTCGATGTGGCTTGTCAAATTAGTTTGCCCGCCTACATCAATGCTTAATATCAAAGTCTTAAGCTTCTTTCTGCAAGTGTAAATTGCAGCTGTCAACCCAGCAGCGCCTGCTCCAACAATTATTACATCATACATGAGCCTTAGAAAAAAATGGTATTTTAAAAAGGTTGTTGTTTAAAATTTTATTGAACTTTGTTTATTGTGTTGTAAGTAAATTCTTAAAATGTATTTCAGAAAGGGATTCTGTTGGTATTCTATTACTCACTTCAAGAAGCTCGATGCCTAAAAGTTTTCCTTCTTTATCTAAATCAATAATTGTAAAGTCATCTATCTTTTTATTTTTAGCGAATTCTCCTTTACGAAATTCAATATACATTGCATCTGCTTCTTTATCATAGCTAATTTCCATTTTATAACAATATACAGTAATGACCTTTATATTTCTTTCTGTTTTCTCACAGCAAATTTCAATTGTCCCTCTTTCTAGTTTCTTTTGGAAATAATACTTATCGTATTTTTTAATAGTCTTATCTGGATATTTATAGGAAATAACTTTAATTTTCCTATATATTTATTATTTCCTAATAAGCAAATCACAATGAAAAGATACGAATATTAGCGTGATTTGCTATAATAGAATCAATTACTTCCTCTTGAAGAATTTTTCTTTTTTTGATTCTATATTCTGCATGTAAAGTAAAAATAATCTCCATTGTAATAAAACAAATAGTTATTTCCACTCCCTCAACATTTCAATCATCAACCTTACTGTAGCACCTGTTGCGCCTTTTGTCAGCGTTCCTTTGTCAACTTTTGACCATACTGTTGTGCCTATGTCTATATGAACCCACGGAATGTCTTTAACAAAATTTTTTAAAAATGTTGCGCCGATTATAACTCCAGCATCGCCTTCTTCACTTATATGCTTTAAGTCAGCAACATCACTCTTGATGTTTTCTTCATATTCTGGCCACAAAGGAAATTCCCAAACCTTTTCAAGGCTTTTTTTAGAAGCTTCATTAATCTTTTGAGTAAGTTTTTCATCTGTGCTTAAAAATGGAGTTCCAACATAGCCAAGAGTTATCAAGCTAGCTCCTGTAAGAGTAGCTATATCAATAATGGCTTGTGGTTTAATATCTGCAGCATAAGACAATGCATCTGCTAAAATTAATCTGCCTTCTGCATCAGTGTTTTTTATTTCAACAGTTGTTCTATTATATGCTTTTAATATGTCGTCTGGTCTAAAAGAAGTGCCGCTTGGCATGTTCTCGCAAAGAGGCGTTAAAACAATTAAATTAATAGGAAGTTTTAGCTTGGCGCAAGCTTCAATTATATGCAAAGCAGCAACTGCGCCTCCTTTATCATCTTTCATATTTAAAATAAAAGGATAAGGCTTTAGGTTTAATCCTCCGCTGTCAAAAGTAACGCCTTTGCCAACAATTGCAATTGGCTTTTTCTTTTTATCAGTTCCGTAATATTCAAGCATTACTAATATCGGTTTCTTATCGCTGCCTTGCGCAACTCCCAAAAAACAGCCCATTTTGAGTTTTTCAATTTGCTTTTCATCTAAAATAGTACATTTAAGTTTTGATTTTATTGCAAGATTTTTCGCATAATTTGCTATATATTGAGGAGTTGCAATATTCGGTGGTGTATTAACTAAGTCTCTTGTTTTATTAACAGCATCGGCAACCATAGAAGCATACTTTATTTCTTTTTCAAAATTATTGTTAGAATTTGTTATAATACTTATTTGCTTTATATTCTTTTTATTATCTTTGTCTTTTGTTTTGTAATCTGTGAATTTATATAATCCAATTAAAGAGCTTAATGCTATCTTTTCCACAAGTTCTCTTTCATTATTTTTTTTAAAAGAATTAGAATAAATACTGAAACTCTCTGTTCCATTGTCCCTTAATCTTTTTGAGGCATCAGCAATTATTGTCGTTAAAATATCATGATTGAATTTATTTTCCTCTCCTAGACCAACCAAAATAATATTTTTTGTGTTTTTGTTGACATAAATATTTTTTATTTCGCCTTTTTCTCCCTTAAAATTATTGTCTTTTATATATGAACTAATAATATTTTTTAAATTATTATCAAATATTTTTAATTCTGCACCCAAACTTTTATCTTTAAAAAATCCTATTAATAATGCATTATCTTTGACTTTGCTCAATTCTGTTTTTAATACTCTAACAGAAGTAGTTGCTTTATTCATAAAAACAGAGATTTTGAAGTTGTTTATTAATTTTTGCCTTCTAATTCATTAACTAAGTATTTATTTAATATCATATCAACAGCAATTGCATACATTGCTGCAAAATAGCCAAGATTCAAGTAACTATCAGCAAAATACAACAGTGTTTTTTCAGCAGCGTCTTTATACTTTTTATCTTTGGTAAAAAAATATACCCTCAAAAATACAATTGCAGAAAAAGAATTCTCTAAAAACTGCTTGTCCCTATGCTTTAATGTTCCTAAATCATGCTCTTCAACTACTCTATCGAAAAAGGCATAATTTTTATTATCGAAAAAATTTTCCAAAATGAATTCTGCAATTTCTTTTATTTTGTTTGGATATTTCTTATTTTGTGTTATAAAATATGCGTCAAACAAACAATTTAAAAAATATACATTGTCGCTTAATAACCCATTAATGCTTGGTTTTCCATCAAAAAAATGAAACATGCCATTTTTATTGTCATAGCAATTTTTTAAAATATAATCAACTGTTTTTATTGCAAACTCTATTGCCTTATTATCGTTCAATATCGCCCCTGCTTTTATGTAAGAAGAAATCATCATTGCATTCCAATCAATATAAATTGCTTTGTCGACATATGGCTGTTTTTTATTCTTTCTTTCTTCTGATTTTGAGTGATAGAATTCCTCATCAGCATCTTGCGAGCCATAAAAACCCCCATTTTTTTGGTCTGACAAAAATTTATTTAAATATGATATCGTTTCTTCTGCTATTCTTTTGTATTTTACATTCTTAGTTGTATTATAAGCAACTGCATAATTTCTTAATAAGCCGGCATTTGTTTCAAGCATTTTTTCATAATGAGGCATTTTCCAATCCTGAGTTACAGAATATCTAAAAAACCCAAAATCAACTTTATCATAGATTCCTTCGTACATTCCATCAAGCGTCTTTAAAGCTATATCAAGATATTTTTTATTCTTTGCTTTAATATATTGTGTAAATAATAAATCTAAAACCTCTGGAGAAGGAAATTTTGGCTGTGAACCAAATCCACCGTAAAAGCTGTCAAAATTATCTTCTATAGATAACAGAACTTCTTTTATAATATCCTCATTTATTACTGATTTGCTAATATCTTTTTCCTTTTTTATTTTTTCAGTTGCTTCTGAAATTCTTTGCTTAATCTCACCTTTCCTGTTTTTATATGCACTTTTTACAGTCTCCAGCATTAGCTTAAACCTTTCAGGAGGCACATATGTTTCGCCTGCAATTATGTAGCCTTCAGAGTTAAGAAAAACTGTGGAAGGAAATCCGCCCATGTTGTATCTTTCCCTTATATCGGGTCTTTTGTCAATATATACTTTTATGGGTATAAAATCTTTGTTTATTATGTTTACAACATCTTCGTTTGAGTAGGATGTTGAGTCCATGACATGGCACCAATGGCACCAGACTGCTGTTAAGTCTAGCAAAATAGGTTTGTCTTCTCTCTTTGCCTTTTCAAAAGACTCTTTATTCCAATCTAACCAATTTACTTTAGTTTTCATTTTTTATTGTGTGTATTCCTGTATTTATAACATTTTTGATTATTTATTTTTGTATTGATTTATATTTTATTTATTGTTTTTAATCGTTAATGGATTTTATAGCTATTGTGTTTTTATTTAATGATTGTAACATACAAAAATACAAACCTTTATATATAAGTTAGGTTAACCTAACTTCTTATGTTTACAGCCAATAAAGAGGACTATTTAAGAGGACTTTACATACTCGAAGAGGAAAAAGGCCATATTAAATCGATTGATTTAGCGCATTACCTTAATGTTTCAAAGCCGAGTGTGTCAGAGATGGTTAAAGAGCTGAATAAGGAAGGCTTAGTCTCTTATAAAAAATATTCAAAGCTAAAATTTACCGCAAAAGGAAGGAAAATTGCCCAAAAATTGACATCTAAGCATCGTTTGATAGAGCTATTCTTAAAAAATATGCTAAAAATAAATTCAAAAAATGTACATAAAGAAGCTCATCGCTTGGAGCACGCCTTCAGCGACGAATCTATAAAAAGGCTTAGAAGATTGCTTGGCAACCCAAAAAAAGACCCTCATGGCAAGCCAATTCCACAATAAAATTCTTTAATTTATAAAAAATGACCTCCTCTGCGGGCTAAAGCCGCGCAGTATCCATTCAAGCTAAACCATGGTGCTTAGCTTGGTCCAAAATATACAAAACCGTATCGCTCAGTTGGTTGTAACCAACTGTTACAGCAGAACCGCCTCTGCTCCAGAGATGTCCTTGCGGATATCTAAGACGAGCTT
>CAZUWB010000072.1:0-5609 GCA_964623945.1 uncultured Methanosarcinales archaeon
CAAATATTCTGAATTTTGCGGCTCAAGGACAGTAGAGAAATATAGGCTAGAGAAAAGATTAAACATTGATTTTGGTGTAACCAAATCAGGATTTTGTAGTTGTTGGCTCGATTAGTCCAGAATAAATTCTTGACGACAAAAGACCATATTTAATGTCCTTCTCTGTTTTTGAAGTGCTTTTGTAATTAATTACGAGAGCAACTATTAGAATTAAGATAAGCAAAGTTTCAACTATAACAATCCACCTAAGTTTAATCCTCACAAAATTATTAATAATGGTTTTATTTAAATCTTTTATGGTATTGTATTTAGCCAAAGTCCTAAATATTGTTATCACTCTATAATTCTCACAAGCAAAAAGTTTAAATAGAAGTTTTGCAAGTAAGCAAAACAAAGGGTGGTTTAATGCCAAGAGAGAGATGGCCTACTAGATTGACATTTCTTTTTGCAGCTATAACCTCAGCAATTGGTTTAGGAAATGTTTGGAGGTTCCCTTATTTAACATATAAATATGGCGGTGGTGCTTTTCTTCTTCCTTATTTGATTGCGTTAATTGTTGCTGGCATTCCGTTGCTGATTCTTGAATTTGCATTAGGCCAAAAATTGCAGAAAGGAGTAGTTGATGCTTTAGCCTCTATCAAAAGAAGATTCAGCGGCATAGGTTGGCTTGCTTTATTTGTTGGATTTATTGTTATAAGCTATTATGCTGTTGTTATGGGTTGGTCATTGATTTATTTTTTTACTTCAATTGGCATTCAATGGAAAGAGGATTCAAAAACATATTTTTTCAACAATGTTTTACAGTTGAGTGATAGTATAAATAACATTGGTGGTGTTACTATAGCAGTATTTATTGCATTGCTTGTAGGTTGGATTTTGATTTATTTTAGCGTTTGGAAAGGAACAAAAAGCGTTTCAAAAGTTGTAAACTGGACAGTACCAATTGCTGGCATTTTATTTATAGCAATGTTAATAAGGTCTATAACCCTGAATGGCTCATCACTTGGTTTGAGTTTTTACTTAACACCAAAATTTTCAGCTTTGCTTGATGCAGAAGTTTGGGTTGCTGCTTTCTCTCAAATATTCTTTTCCTTAAGCGTTGGATTTGGAGTTATGATAGCATATGGCAGCTTTAACAAGCCCAATACAGATGTTGCAAAAAATTCTATTATTGTTGGTGTTTCTGACACTTTATTTTCAATATTAGCTGGCTTTATAGTTTTTGGCACTTTAGGTTTTATGGCCACAACACAAGATGTTCCAATAGATCAAGTTGCTACTTCAGGTCCTGGCTTAGCTTTTGTTGTATTTCCAAAGGCATTGAGCTTGATGCCATTTGCAACCTTTTTCAGCATGCTTTTCTTTCTTATACTTGTTGTAATAGCATATGATAGTGCATTCTCTTTAGTAGAAGCAATAGATACAGTAATCATGGATAAAATAAAAATGAAAAGAGAGTTAATAGCGTTAATTGTATGTTTGCTTGGATTTTTTGCAGGCATAATATTTACAACAAACGCTGGATTGTATTTTCTTGATGTGATTGATCACTTTGTAAATAGTTACAGCTTAATTGTAGTTGGTATTTTGGAATGCATAGCTGTTGGGTGGGTTCTTGGTGCTGATAAATTAAGAGCATATATCAACAAAGTTTCTGAGATTAAAATAGGCAAATGGTGGGATTTTGCAATAAAGTATGCAATACCAATAATACTTACATTAATAGTAGTGCTTCAGTTAGTAAAAGAATTTGCTGCTCCATACGAGAATTATCCAATATGGGCTATATGGCTAGGATGGATAGTTGCTGTTATTGTGCCATTTGTTGTAGCATTTTTAATACCTCAGAGAAAATCAAATGAGCAATAATCCAAGATTCTTTTTTGTTTTGTTGTCTGTTGGTGCAGCTATAGGGCTTGGCAGTATATGGTTTTACCCTTATTTTTCATTCAAGTTTAATGGCATATTCTTCATTCCATACATTATTGCTTTATTTTTACTCGGATTTCCTTTGCTTGTACTTGAATTTTCAATAGGGCAGTACTTCAACAAAAATGTCGTTGATTTATTCTCTTCAATAAGAAAATGGTTTAGTGCTATAGGCTGGCTTATGCTCTTTAATGCTTTTATTGTAATGAGTTTTTATGCTGTTTTATTGTCGTGGAACATAATCTATCTTTTCGTATCTTTTGGATTGCAGTGGAAAAATGATGCTAAAGAATATTTCTTCAGCAATGTGCTTCAAATATCCGACGGTTTTATGAATTTTGGCCAATTTTCCCTGCCTGTTTTCCTCTCATTAATCATTGCTTGGATAATTATATTTTTTTATATCAAAAAAGGATTCGAAAGCATTAAAAGAACATTTTTAATAACAATTCCTTTTTTAGTATTTTTTATTTTTATATTTTTATTTTATTCTTTAACTCTTGACAATGCCTTATTTGGAATTTATTCTTTTTTAAAGCCAAATTTTAAGATGTTGCTTGACTCAAATGCATGGATTGCCTCTTTTTCATTGGCAATATTGTCCTTAGGCTTGTCTTTTGGCATAATGCCCGCTATAGCAAGAAAAAGCGAAAAAGGATTTGTACTTGGGAGTCCTTCTATTGTTATAATTTTTGAACTTCTTGTGAGTGTTGCTATTGGATTTATTTTGTTTGGGATTTTTGGATTTTTAAGCATGAAGCAAGGCACAAGTTTAGGCAATTTAGTTTTTTCAGATTTTAGCGGTGAATTTACAATATTAGCACAAGCCTTGCCATTTTTTTACAAACCGACTTTGCTCAGTCTTTTGTTTTTTATTTTTATGTCAATTTTCTTTATTCTTGGAATTAGTTCTTTGGCTTATTCTTTATCCCACGTTTTTGTTCATAAGTTTGACACAAAACATGTCAATGCAGCTATAATCGTTTGCGGTTTTGGATTTTTGTTTGGGTTTTTATTTATAATAAAACCGGGATTCTATATAATGGATATTGTAAGCCATTTTGTTTACTATAATATTCTAATTGTAGTTTTACTAGAGGTCTTAGCTGTTGGATGGTTCTTTGAATCAGAAAAATTGTCTGGCTTTATTAACCAATATTCGATTTTAAAAATTGGAGGCATATGGCACTTTATTATAAAATATATGGTTCCATTAATTATTTTATTGCTCCTATATTTTCAAATAAGACTAGATTTGCTGTCAAATTATAATGATTATCCTTTATGGACATTATTGGTTTTCGGGTTAGGCATAATTGTCGTGCCATTAATCATAGCCTTCTTAATGCCACAGAAAATGTTAGACAAGAAATAGCATAATTCAAAATATTTTTAAAATATTGCTTTTATTTTTAATAAAATGGATTGGATTTCAATTATATTAGTAGTATTGGGATTAAGCCTATTTGAGATTATAATAAGCGTAGACAATGCTATTATTAATGCCGAAGTTCTTGGAACAATGTCGAAAAAAGGCAGAAGGTGGTTTTTAATATGGGGAATAATAATAGCTGTTTTTTTGGTTAGGGGATTGTTGCCTTGGCTGATAATATGGATGAGCAACCCCAGCTTAGGCGCTCTAGGTTCTTTAACAGCATCTTTTTCCTCTGACCCAAATGTCGCAAAAGTTATTGAAGAGTCTGCGCCTATTTTGCTGATAGGCGGCGGCACTTTTCTTGTTTTTTTGTTTTTTCACTGGATATTTCTAGAATCAAAGCATTATGGTCTTGTAGGGGAGGAATTCATTCAAAAACAAGGCGTCTGGTTTTTTGCTGTTGTATCTGTTTTGTTGGCAATAATTGTGTGGCAATCAATAAAAATAAATCCGTTAATGGCTTTTGGCGCTGTGGTTGGCTCGACTGCATTTTTCATCACACATGGCTTTAAGGAAAATGCGGAGCAAGCAGAAAAAAGAATGCTGGAAGGCTCTGCAAAAATGTCAGACTTGAGCAAGATTTTTTATCTTGAGGTGATAGATGCGACATTTTCAATAGACGGCATTCTAGGGGCGTTTGCATTCACATTTTCTATACCAATCATATTAGTAGGAAATGGGATAGGCGCATTAGTTGTGAGAAAACTTACAATAAGCAACATAGAAAATGTCAAGAAATACAAATATCTTAAGAATGGTGCTATGTACTCCATACTCGCGCTTGGAGTGATAATGCTTTTGGACAGCTTTGGATTTCACATTCCAAGCTGGTTCTCACCAGTTGTAACATTCATAATAATCGGTTACTTCTTTTACAAGTCATTTAAAGAGATTAAAAAGCAATAAATTTATAAATTATAGAGAGAAACTTTTAACATCAATTACTAATAAAACATATCAATAAATGTGATTAATAAAATAATTATTTTTTAATAAATTAATGATAAAGTTTAATGCCCTAAAAAATCAAAGATTTTTGGGGCACCAAAAATGCAATGCATTTTTTAGTGCGTTGTGAGATAAACAAGAAAAATAAAAATACTTTAAGTTTACTTTTATCTAAAACAATAATAAAAATCGAATATTGAAAAATTAATAAAATGGAAAAACCAAAATTGACAATTGATGAGATGGCTACTTTCTGCAAGAGGAAAGGATTTGTTTATCAAAATAGTGAAATTTATGGTGGACTTGCTGGCTTCTGGGATTTTGGCCATTTGGGTGTTGAACTTAAAAATAATGTAAAGAAAGAATGGTGGAAAACCTTTGTTCAGCAAAGAGATGACATGGTTGGCATAGATGGAAGCATTGTAACCCATCCAATGGTGTGGAAAGCATCTGGGCATGCTGATGGCTTTACCGATGTTTTGGTAGATTGCAAGAAATGCGGCTCAAGATTCAGAGGCGACCAATTAATTGAAGACAAGCTTAAAATACCAACAGCTGGAATGTCGCTTGATGATGTTGCAAAGAAATTATCAGAGCACAAAATTAAATGCACAAAATGCGGCTCTGAGCTAGGCGAGCCAAAAAGATTCAATTTGATGTTCACAACAAATATTGGCGCAATCCAATCAAGCAGCTCAATGGCTTATTTAAGGCCTGAAACTGCGCAGGTAATTTTTGCTGATTTCAAATTAGTTCAGGAAAATGCAAGAATGAAACTGCCTTTTGGAATTGCGCAAGTTGGAAAAGCCTTCAGAAATGAAATCTCTCCTAGGGATTTCTTATTTAGAATGAGGGAATTTGAGCAGATGGAAATTGAATATTTTGTTCATCCTGAAAAGCAAGAATGCCATTTTATTGATGAAGTGATTGACTATGAGATGAATGTTTATTCTGCTGATATGCAAAAAAACAATAAGAAAATGGAGAAAATGTCAATCAAGCAAGCCCTTGATAAAAAAATAATAAAGACTGGTTGGCATGCTTACTGGCTTTCTCAAATGCACAAGTGGTTTGTCAGCTTAGGCGCTCATTCAGAGCATTTCAGAATAAGGCAGCATGTCAAAGACGAGCTAAGCCATTACGCTCTTGATACTTGGGATTTGGAATACGAATTTCCATTTGGATGGAAAGAATTGCAAGGACTTGCAAACAGGACAGATTTTGACTTAAAGCAGCACATGCAATTCTCAAAAACTGACTTGATGTTATTTGATGAAGAGGCAAAGAAAAAGATAAT
>CAZUWB010000073.1:0-3153 GCA_964623945.1 uncultured Methanosarcinales archaeon
TAAAGGCATGGATAAGGCTTGTTTCAATGAAAATAAACCATTTGTTTGATGTTGTAGTTACTTTTGAAGATACTAAAGAGTTAAAGCCAAGCACTAAGCCTTTTAGAATAGCTTTCAAAAAGCTTAGAGTCAAGCCGCAGGAGTGCTTAATGGTAGGTGACAGGCCAGAAAGAGACATTAAAGGAGCTAAGAAGCTTGGAATGTTAACTTGCTTTGCCAAGTACGGAAATCCTAAAGCGAAAAGTTTAGAAGCAGATTATGAAATAAATGATATTAAGGAATTAACAGAAATTATAGAGTAACTATTATTAAATAGCAATAAATAAACAAAAGGTTTTTAAAGTATGTTTCTTTGCACTACTTTATGACGCTAGCAAAGACCGAACAGTTTTCTGAAATTCCGAAGGAGGGTAGTTTAGCGTACAGGTTAAGGCGCATAGAAATAGATAAGTCTAAATCTCCTGAAGAAAAAAGGAGTGGCTACAAAGAAGTATTGGAAGAGTTCAAAGATCATGAATTAATACAAAGAGCAGTCTTAGGAGTAGATTCAATTCCTGCTGTTTATAAGAAACATTACGACAATTATAATGCTTGGTTACTTGCGTTACCTCATTATAGAAGTTTTAGCGAGCAAGACAGGAAAGAGCTTTTACAATTAATAGAAATTATTGGTTATGTGCCGTTTGATAAGTGGGATACTTTATTATCCAACCCTGTTAGTGCGGTTGTAGTAGGAGGAACAATAGTGCCATCTGTTGATGGTATAGTGTATAAACTGTTGCGAAAAAAAGTAAGTAGAAGAGAATTACTTAGAGATGCTGTTTTTGGAGCTTTAGCGTTTGGTGGACTAACTATAATTGTAACTCAAATTAAAGCTGACAACTTCGGTAGAGCAGAATACAAAGCAAAATACGTTCAATCCAGAATTGAGGAGGTTTACAGGTAATTTTTATATCTTCTTTTCTAACTTTGAGTAATTCTAAACCCAAAAGTAGCAATTTACCTATTATAAAACCAAATATTTATATATTACTTAATATATTGCTTGCTCATAGGCATTAAAACCTAGATTAAATTTAAATTTTTGAGGTGCTTTTAAAAATGGCAAGGGGCAGATGTATGAAGTGCAGAAAAGAAGTTGAAATCAAAGATGGCAAAGAAGTCACAATGAAGAATGGCATGAGAGCTATGAAAGGTGTGTGCGGCACTTGCGGCACAAAAGTTTTTAGGATTCTAGGAAAGGCTAAATAAGCCTTTTTTATTATTTATATATTATTTAAGAGTTCTATATAAGTTATATAGACAATCTATAAATACGCAACATAATCTCTAAACCAATGGGGGTGCGTAGCTGTAAAACTCATTTACAGTTAGCAGTATTTAACACCAAAATTGTCAAAAAGTTGATTATGCTAAAACTTAGTATAAGGGGAGCGCAAGTTAACTTATAGGAACTTTAGCTAAACGTCAACTATTGGCAAATTTAAACCTTTGCTTGCGTAAGAGGCTTAAACTAGGATGGTGTTAAAGCTATAACTGACAGCATAAAAACTGTTTGAGAAAACAGCGAAGCCCCTATCATTAAAATAAATTCATCAAAATTTTTATTTCTTCATCTTGGGCAAAATCTTGTATGCGAAAACAGCAGCCACAATAATTATTATCCAAAATAAAACTTCAGTTATTATTTTTAATGCAAATAGAACAATATTTATTACCAAAAATAAAATAACCAAGAAAACTAAAATCCTAAGAAGTTTTTTCTGATTCATTTATTATCAAGTGCCTTCAGAAATCTTTTTTTCATTCGCATGAAGGTTATTCCGTCTCTTCTCTCAATTTGTTTGTGGGTGTATATATTGCCTTCTATCGTAATGTAATCCACCTTTTCATTATCAGAAAAAAGTTGCAATATATCCACCCCCACGTATGATATTTTTTGTTTACACGATATAAAAAGCTTTTGTTTTGTCGTGCAGAAAATAGTATACTGGGATATTATTTACAATAGCCTTTTTATATGTTCTTGACAAAATCATAGATTTCTTCATAAACTTCATTTTTATAATCGCCATCAAACAAACTATGGCCTGTAGCAGAGATAATAACCAGTCTTTTGTCTTTTGATTGGACTTTTTGGTGTATGTAAATCGCGCTGTTTGAATCAATTTTCGTTTCATTGCTTAGCTGTATTATTAAAACAGGCTCTGTTATTTTTGATAAATCTTTTTTGTATATTTTGATTAATTTAACAAGCTGCTGAACTGATGCTGCGGAATACTTATCATAGTGATAGTTTTTTTCTTCCTCTTTAAGCTTTTTGTCTTCATACTTTTTGAAATATTTAATCAACCAAGTAAATTCTGCTCTTTTATCCTTTAAACCAATTGGTGTAGCAAGAGAAATAACTCCAGCAGTATCTTTTTGCTCTGCAAGATACAAAGCAAGAGCACCTCCTAGAGAATGTCCTGCAACAACAACTTTTTTTGTTTTATTTGATAATTCAGCATAACCATTTTCATAATCAGCATACCATTCCTGCCATTTGGTTTTATCAAGCTCTTTAATATCAGTTCCATGTCCTTTCAATCTAACAACCAATACTGTAATATTTCTGTCTGTTAAATACTGAGCAAGACCTTTTACTTCATTTGGCGATGCTTCAAAACCATGCGTTAATAAAACTCCAATTTCCGAGCTGTTGCCGAGCATAAATCCTTCGTTTCCTGGTTTTACAGGGTAAGACACACCGTTAGGATTATTGGAACAAGAGATTAGGAAAATTAAGAGAAACAATGATATAACATTCTTTTTTGTCATAGCAGTTTACTTAATGTTTTTAATATATATTTTTATTGATAATCTAGAATAAAAGAATCCTACCTTTTGCTTCTTGCTTTTCTTTCAGAAATAAACCTTGGAGGAGGTCTTCTGTAATGCCGCCAGAAATTATCTATTTTTTGTTCGTCTAATCTTCTTTGCTGCATAGACTCCTCGCTAAGTTCAGGGGGAGAAATCGTTAGCGTTGCTGGTTTTTCTTTCCTGAATTTTGCATATCTTTCTTTTTTTGCACTTATCTTTTTAACTTTTTTCTTCTTTCCCATATATACAGTAAATTAAAGTTTATTTATAAATATAATGCGGAGGACAGGA
>CAZUWB010000073.1:3253-5609 GCA_964623945.1 uncultured Methanosarcinales archaeon
TTCATAGCAATAATTGCTCATTACACCTAAGCCTATCCCGTTTGACCATTCTGGCTCGCGAGCGAACTCTCGTTCGCAAGTCTCCGGCACCTCCGCAAATTTTGTGAGCGGAGGTCACGAACAAAGTGAGTACACCTCCGCATAATGTAGAATTAAGATAGTCGTTTAAAAAAGTTGTTGTTTTTTATTTTGGTATTAAAAAAGTAAAAATTACTTAATCTTCTTCTGCCATTTGTAGCTTCTCAATCTTGCACTCTTTCCAAATCCGCAGGAACTGCATTTTCCTTTTCCAAAATTAAATTTTCTTTGGCCGCATCGTCTGCAATATATCATATTCTTTTTGCCAGACTTCTTGCCCATAGAAGGAGTGCCTTTCATTTTGCTAAGAAACCTAATCTGTTGCTATAATGGTTATTGTATCGCCTCTGATGAAAACAGTACCAAGCTTTCTTGTAACCTCGCCATTGGCTCTTTCTTCAGCGTCTTCAAGAACGACATTGATGTGAATGTCAAATGATTTGAGCTTTCCTGTGTATTGCTTGTTGTTCTTTAACTCAACAATTATTCTCTTGTCTCTTGCCCTGTTTAACGCATCTAATGGTCTTGCTTGCTCCATAAAATTAACTCCTTAAATTGTTATATTCGAGAAATTGTGCTGCTTTATAAAGGTTTCTTGTTATTTTTTTGTTAATTTTTCAGGCACTTTGTATTCGTGCCATGAAACGCTTTTATTTTCAATCGCTGACTTCAAAGTTTTTTCAACTTTTGACAGCTGGCTTTGACCGCTTTTTACCTCAACAAAAACAACTTCATCAATTTTCTTTTCGTCCATTCCTTGGAATACAACAAAATCTATTGGTTTGCCTATAAATCTCGCTTCAGTCGGCTTGTAAGGAAAATCAGGAAGATATGGCGCTAGCTGCTCGCTAAATTGCCCGCTTAAAACCGCTCTTGATTGTTTTATTGCATCACCTCTTATCTCAGGTATTTTTTCTTTTAGTTGTTTTTGAGTGATATATTTTCCTACAAGGTAGCCAATAAATAAAACAACAATAAATAATACAACAAGGACAAACAATTCAATAAATTCCATAAGTGATTCCTAAGTTAACATCAATAAATACTTATCGGTAAGCAATATAATGCTAATCAAAAAAGACATAACTAAAAAACTAATGGGTGCCAGAAATGTTTGAATTATTTTTATTTATAAGAAAAGTGGAATTATGCTCTATAAATTAAATATAGCTCTTGATGCTTTAATTCTTGATTGTAGCGTGCCTCGGCCTGAGAACCATTGACACTATATTCGTTTTCTATGTGTGGTGCGATAGGATCTTCTCTAGTTTTTAACATAGGCAATTTAATTTTAATAAAAGCTGACCTCCCGGGTTTAAGTTTACAACTAGCAATTTCTAAGTTGATTTCAGTTGTAATTTCTCTAAAAATTTCTTGTTGTTCTTCTGTAAGTTTTTCAAGTGTTGTTGCATCAACCATTTTTATTTTAATTTACTATAAGTTAGATTACAAAGCATATAAAAGTTTCTATACAGAAACATATTTAAATCAATAAAAATTACTTTTCTTATGGCATTATCACAAGCAAGACCAAGAAGAAAGCAAACAGGAGCTTTATATAAAGATTACAGGAAAAAAAGACAATATGAACTAGGAAGAGAGTCGTCTTTCACAAAGCTTGGCAAGAAAAGAGTTCAAGTTATAAGAACAATGGGCGCAAATAGAAAACTGAGGATTTTAAGTTCTGACACAGCAAACTTATATGATCCAAAATCAAAATCATTTAAGCAAGCCAAAATAAAGACAATAACAGACAATCCAGCTAACAGGCATTTCATAAGAAGAAACATAATGACAAAAGGCTCTGTAATTGACACAGAGCTTGGAAAGGCACGCATTACATCACGTCCGGGACAGGACGGGGTTGTTAACGCTGTGCTGATTTCTCAATAATTTCCGTTAAGAATTTATATCACTAAATTTTATGCATCTTATGATAGACAAACATGTTTTTGATACTCTAGGGAAGAAATTAGAGAGGATAGCCAAAGCAGAACCAGACGCCTTAGTAATTCGTATGACTCCATGTTCTAAGATGTACACTATTTCTCAGAGAACGGGCGAGATGGGAGATGAAGAACGAGGATTATTCAAGGCAAGAGTTAGGCCCGAAGATGTTAGGTCATTTCTTGATACGCATAAGCCAGAGGGCTATCGCTTAATGGATACCGAGCGTATGGATGGAAATCAGTGGTATTTCTCCCTTGTTCATTCTACTGAGTTTCAATAATTTCATCACTTTATAGTTACAATAATTCGAAAGATTTATAAAGGGAAA
>CAZUWB010000074.1:0-5523 GCA_964623945.1 uncultured Methanosarcinales archaeon
TATGATAGGGCCTTGCCATTTAAGCAGAAAGGCTCTCACCCGAGAATTTTAGCAATGCTAAGATCGGGATTTCAAATCTCGGCTGGCGCATTTTAATTATAAACTGTAGAAGACCAAAATATTTTGCACTCAATAACTCTTTCTTCAGTCACAATAAAATCAACAGGCACGTCATGCATTTCTCTTGGTATTTTATCCACAACTTGGAAATCAAAAGCTAATCCAATCTTGATTGCTTTTGGCACTTTTCTTAAGAATTTATCATAATAACCAAAACCATAGCCAATTCTATGACCTTCTTTATCAAAAACAATTCCCGGTACTAAAACCAAGTCTATGTTTTTATAAGCAATTTTCATTTCCTCGATTGGTTCCAATATATCAAAATTTCCACTAGGCACTAAGTTATCAAAGTCTATAATAACCGACGGCTCAATTTCTTTATGCACAACCTTAGGAACAACTACTGTTTTATTATTCAAGGCCTGCTTTATCATATCATGTGTATGCACTTCGCTATTGAAAGAAACAAAGAACATAATTACCTTAGAATTTTTATATTTTTCAAGATTAAATAAAGTATTTTCTATTTTTTTGCTTTTTTCTATTATTTCTTTTTTTAACAATGAATTGCGTTTTTCAAGGATTGCTTCTTTAATTTGGTTTTTCATGAAGAATTAATTTTAATAATTTATTTTTTATTGAAATTTTTTTAATGAATTTAATTTTAAAATGATTACTTTAGTATTTCTTTCATATGCTGAACTCTTCTCTGAATCAATTTTTCAGTGCCAATGTCTTCTCTATGGAATACTCTTCCTTTTATTGATTTAGTCGCTTCTTCTGAAATTCTTTCAGCTTTTTCTAAGTTATCTTCAATGCCAACGCAAGCAATTCCTCTTGAAGTTGTAAGATACAAGCCATCTTGTCTTTTATCAACAGAGGCATAATAAAGCCTTGCATTTTGAGGGATTTTGCTGATTTCAATTTTTTCATTATTGACAGAATTATCAGGATAACCATCAGGCACAACATATTTGCAGACAGTTGCCTTATTCTCAAATCTCATTTTTATTTTATGCAACTGCTGATTAATCATCGCTTGGCAAACTTCCACAAAATCTGTTTCCATTAATGGCAACACATTCATAGCCTCTGGATCTCCAAATCTTGCATTGTATTCCAGCAATTTAAGCCCATTTTTTGTGACTATAAATCCTGCATACATCACGCCATTATAATATTGGCTTGTTTCTTTGTGTATTGCATCAGCAACCTTTTGGGTTATCTTTAATCCATCTTCAACATCTTTTTTTGTTAAGAAAGGAAGCAAATAGTCTTCGCAAGAATACGAGCCCATTCCACCAGTATTAGGTCCTTTGTCATCGACATAAGCTCTTTTATGATCCTGGACAGGTGGAGTTGCAATGACTGTTTTTCCATCACTTAAGCACTGCAAAGAAAATTCCTCACCATCTAATTTTTCCTCAACAAGAACAAAAGGGTGGGTTTGCAAAACTTCGTTGCAATATTCTAATGCCTCCTTTTTTGTTGCAAAATGATCACCTTGTACTTTTACGCCTTTGCCTCCTGTTAAGCCGTCTGGCTTGACAACGCATTGCTCTAGCTCGTCAATAAATTCCTTTGCATCAGAAATATTTTGCTTATTAAAAATTTCAAATTTTGGATTGCCCTCAATGTTGTATTTTCTCAGCAAATTTCTTGTAAAGGATTTGCTTGTTTCAAGCCTTGCAAGGCTTTTAGTCGGGCCTACTGAATTAATGTTCAGTTCTCTTAACAAATCAACAACTCCATTGTTTAATGGATCTTCAGGACCTATAAAAGCAAAATCCGGCTTTATTTTTTGAGCAAAGCTTTTTATCTTGTTAAATTCATTATAAGAGCCCAACTCAAAATCTTTTGACAACGAAATAATCCCAGGGTTTTTTGACTTAAGGTAAGAATACAGCACAGTTTCTCTATTTTTCTTCAAAGTTTCTGCAATAACATGCTCTCTAGCACCGTTTCCAATCAGCAATATTTTCATAAAACCACGCGAAAAGGTTTAAATTATTTGTTTATATAATTTGTGGTGATTTATACTCTAAAAATATTATAGAAAACTTTATATATAACAAAAAAGATAAAAATTAAAAAAGAGAGAAAATGAATCACGTCCAACACAAGTTCTTTACTGCAGTTGTAGTTCTTGTAATCATGATTATTGGGGTTTTTATAGCAGCACGATTTAAAGACATAAGTTTAGGTTCTATGAATATAGGTTTATTGCTGGTTAATGCTTTATTGCTGCTAATCATTTTGGGTATTTTATTGCAGATAAAAGAGAGCTTAACAGAAAAACAGCAAAAAAGGGGTTTGCGATAATGAAATTTGGCATATCTACTAAGGCTCAAGCTGCATTGGAATTCTTAACTACTTATGGCTGGGCTTTCTTGGTTATTTTGGTTATGATAGGAACCCTTGCATATTTTGGCATATTAAGCCCCAGTAAAATACTTCCTAACAGATGCAATGTGGGGCCTGAATTTGAATGCATAGACTATCAGATTTCAGCGACAGCCAACACATTTAAAATGAGAATGAAGAACAATGTGGGTGAACCAATAGCTGTCCAATCGCTAACATTGGGCAGCGAAAGCGCAACACAATACACTTGCTCAACTCCCCCTTCAAATCCAAGTGCTTGGCGCTCTGGAGAAATAATTGATTTAACTTGGAGCGGATGCAACTCTGCTGCAGCTGCAATTATTACAGGCGAAAAAGGAAAAATTTTGGTGAAAATAAAATATAATTCCGTATCTAGTGGGCCTACTTATGCGAAGGAAGTAAATGCTGAGGTATTCTCAACAGTTATATAAATAAAAACATAAGTTTTATATATAATCTTTCTTAGTTCTGGACTAAAAAGAGGTCAACATGAATATTAAATCACAAGCAGCACTGGAATTTCTCACAACTTATGTGTGGGCTTTTTTTGTTATTGGCGTAACCATAGGGGCTTTGTATTATTTTGGAATTTTTGATTTTAGCAAATATTTGCCGCAGAAATGTATTTTCCCATCGCAGTTTAAATGCCTGGATTTTAGTTTAAAACCAGGTGATATTAGTGTCAAGTTAGTCAATAATCTCGGAGAAGATATAAGAGTTACCGCGCTTCAAATAACAAATGAAGCTATACCTCCAATTTCATGCACCCCTCCTAGTGCTCCATTTGATTGGACATATTCAACAGAAAAAGATTTGACTTTTGCATCTTGCAGCGGAGGAGCTTATATTACTGGTGAAAGAGTTGAATTGAAAGTATCAATGAGCTATTATGCTGTCAATACTCCAAGCCAGCCTGTTCATTTGGTAAATGGTAAAATAAATGGCAAGGTATTATCCAGCTAAAGGTCAATCGTCTTTGGAATACTTAATGATTGTAGCTTTGACTTTCGCAATAATTGTTCCTACTACTTACTTGTTTTACAGTTATTCTAAAGAATCAGGCGAAGAAATAATTGATGCGCAGATAACAAAAATTGGCAAAAGCGTAGTTGATGCAGCTGAATCAATTTTTTATTCTGGTCAAGGCTCAAAAACAGTGCTTGAGTTGAACATTCCAGATAACATAGACAGTGCTTTGATAATTGATGGCAAGGAGCTTGTATTTAATATGACAACTAACATTGGTGTTTCAGAGATTGTGTTTTTTTCTTCTGTTAACATAACAACAATAAGTTCTAACTGCAATGCAAATATATGCAGCATTCCAGAACTTGCAAGCTCTGGCCTTAAGAAAGTAAAATTAGAGGTTATAGATGAAAATTCTGTTAGAATAGAGACAATATAAAATGCACTTGAAATCGCAATCTTCCATGGAATTTATTGTTTTAGCAACATTTATGCTTTTGGTTATAGTTGGTTTTTTTGGAGTGACAAGCTCAAGAGTATTAGAAGCCAGAGAAGACATAAATAGAAAAATTGCTGAGGACATTGCTGATTTTGCTTATCGTGAAATAGAGATTGCAACATCTGTCAATGATGGCTACAAAAAAAATTTTAACATGCCGCAAAATGTCAATGGCGTGAATTACAGCATAAAAATAGTTGACAACATAGAACTCACAGTAACTTATTTGGATTATGAGCATGTAAGATTCTTACCTTCAAATGTGACTGGAAATATCACAAAAGGCCTTAATACAATCACTAGGAATAACAGCATTATCTACATAAATTAAGTTGTTTCTTCTGATGCCTGCTCGTTTAATTCATTAAGTTGCTTTAAGGATTCGCATGATTGCCTTAATTGCTTATTTGTTATCTTATCGCATACTGAATAATCCTTATTGTCCAAAACAAATGTCATGTAGCAAGAGTCTTTTCTGCCTTCTGTTGATATTTCTTCGCAAAGCGAGTTATCATTGACAGATTTGGCTATATTTGAATAACAAAAATCTTTTATTCTTGCATTTATGATTTCACTGCAATAATCTTTGTTATTTTGGACTTCCCCTATATTGCTGATGCAAGTGTCTTTTAAGTCAGGCACTTCAATTTGATTGCATTGCTGCAAAGCTTTGCTTGGATCGACTTTTGCAAGTTCTTTTATTTCGTCTAGAGTTTCTGTCGATATTAAGCCAAAAGACGGCTGTGTAACTTTTTTGCAATCCGCAGCACAGCTATCCTGCTCATTTTCCTCGCAAACATTGTTGCCGCAGCAAGGAACAATTGGATTATTGACGCATATGTCATTTTCTATAGCATCATTAGTGCAAGGGTCATTGTCATTGCATTCTGTTATTTGCTCTTCACATTGCTTGCATAATCCACCGCAATCTATGCCTTCTTCATTTTGATTCTTTATGCCATCAAAGCATGTTTCTTTTTTTGCAAATGCAACAATTTTTATTGGAAGAGTTGCAACAGCCCTTTGGCTGTCGTATTCAACAATTGCCCTTAGTATGTAATCTCCTGGTTTTGTGTCTTTTGGCACTAAAATCCTTGTTTGAGTAGAGCCAAATGTCTCTATTGCTCTTGTCTCAATTTTTTGCGTTACAACCCTGTTTGTCTTTTGGTCTATAATTTCCTGCTTGATAATAACATCGTATCTTTGCGAAGAGCCCAAGTTTGACAGCTCTTTAAGAAAAACAACATTCTCACCAGATTCAACAATTGTTGATATCGGCTCAAGGTTCAAATCAAGCAATTTGGTTGTCTTTTTTGCAGGGCTGTAATAAAAAAAGGACGCAATGCCAATTAATGAAACAATAATAAACACAATTACCAAAATTGTAGAATGGGATAGGTATATTTCATGCCTTATTGTGGGCTTGTAGCTTGAGCTTATAGCTTCATCAATTTCTTTATTGGAATAGCCATTTTTTAATAATTGCTCTCTTATTGTAGAAACACTATAGCCTTTTTGCATCAAGCTCTTAACATAATCTATCAGGCTCTTTTTTACCATTAAAATTTTCTTATAATCAATGATATTTAAAGATTTTCATTTGATACCAT
>CAZUWB010000075.1:0-5444 GCA_964623945.1 uncultured Methanosarcinales archaeon
TGGATCCTTTCCATCACCGAAATGCTTACCAGCAATTGGTTCCACACCAGCAACTATATTGTTTATAAGCGCAGATATATCTGGTTTTCCATCTTTTGTATTTGGAACCGATAAATCACCAATAAATCTAGATACCGCTTCATTGTATTTTATAGTACTTGTAGATTCTGTTACATATTGCTTCTTCAATTCTACAGGCTTTTTAAGTTCTTCTTCCAATGTTGATTTTGTCATTTTCTTTCCACCCCTCGTTTTGTTTTTATCTTAAATTTGTTATTACTTTATAATAATAACACTTATATTTAAACTTTTCGGTTCTGGAGAATATAAGTTAAGCCACCCTCCAAAATCGCATAAATGTTACTACTGACTAATAATGAAACTTATATATAAATCTTTCGGTTTGATGTATTAAAGAGATTTATTTTCTATATAGAAATAAAATTAAGGATTACTTTACAAACTCAACATTTTCCATATTTTCAAATTGCATGTCGCCTGTGAGGAATTTTAGGTTAAGCCTTAATGCCATAATATAACTTATGCAATCAGCTGGAGATAAATTCTTTTTTTTGTGCTGCACCCTAAACAGCATTGCCTCTTTTATAGTTTTTGCGTCGAGCTCTTTCATAAATGGGGCATACTTATCGACGTAAAAATTGGCTTTCTCAATCCCACTTTCCCTTATAATCTTATAACACAACTCAGCAAAAATAAAATCATTTATTACAATTTCAGAATTTAAGTATTTTGTATAACTGGGATTTCCAGCAATTACCTCTAACAATGCGTAAGTGTCAAAGACGAAAGCTTGCATTTAATCTTCTTCTCCCCATAACTCTTTGTCAATTTCCCGCATCATATCGTCCGTTGATTTTTTGAACTTCAAAGTACCAAATGTTTCTTTTAAAACATTATTTCTTTTTGCAATTAGAAGTCTAACAGTTTCGTTCTCTTTAATCCCTTCTTCTTTTATTTTTTCTTTTGGTATAACAACTCCAAAAGATCTTCCCCATTTTCTTACTTTAGCTTCAACTTCTAGCATGATTATATTGATATAATCAAAGTATATAAGCGTTTTGTTTTTATATACAAATAATATTTATTTTCTATATTGTAAATATAACTTGGACTCGTGCTTATTTGTTTAATATACTTCCTACTTCCTGAATGAATTTTTTACAATCTTTGTCCAACTCTTTTGAAATACTTTCAAAAATAATCTCATCATCAATATTTCCATATTCGTGCGCAATTATGTTTCTCATTCCTTTTGCTTTTTTCAGTTTAATTGATAAGTCGGTATTAATAATCTTGTTATCTAAAAGAATATTAAATGCGTCAATATCGTCTTCTGGTATTTTAAGTTTCTTAAATTTTATAACAAGAAATGCTAAATCAGTTACGGCTTCGACTATCTTTTCAACATATCTTTCACAAGCAGCCCTTTTTTCTGTATTTGATTTGTATTCGTCAAGACTTGAAGGAACTATACTTTTGAGTTCGTCTAGAAATTTGATAATTTCATTTATCTTGTCTTTTATTCTCCTCATGCCCCAACTCCAAATATTTTGTTCATTCTTATAAAATAATCATCGTCTTTTAAATATCTTATTGAAAAATCTATATTATCATATCCTTTATCACTGTACAGCACTTTATGATTTCTCGAGATATCTCTCTTTATTTTTTGCGGCAAAATATTGAAAACTTGGATGTCAACTTTGTTAGGCAGCTGTCCAGAAACTCTAATCCTGAATTCTGTTGCTTTATTTAATGGCATATCTCCCTTAAAAACTACGCAAATATCAATATCAGAACTTTTTGTGAATGTATTGTCTGCAAAAGAACCAAAAAGAAGTACCGCCATAATATTTTCTCTAAGCTCATCCTCCAGAATTATATCTGTTGCTTTTTCAATTAATTTTTTGTTGTCTTGATTTTTTTTCAACTTAAACTCGTCTTTAAATTCGGCAATTTCTTTAATGAATTCTAACTTCGGCTTTACATCTCTGCTTAGTCTGTTTTTTTCTGATTGATTCAGCGGTAGTCCATCTAACTGCTTGATCATTATCTCTAATTCCTTCCTACCAAATATTCTTCTCGCGTTTCTGTTAGTTTTTAAAAATTTTTTCAACATTAAAATAATCATTATTGAGATTATAATAATAATAATAAATATTATATAAATCTTTCGATTTGATATATTAAATAGATTTTATTTCTATATTGTAAATATATAACATACTTAAGCAAAAGATTTATATGTTGAGAATATATCCATTAAATATGGGGTTTATTTCTAATGGCTAAGAAAGACAAAAAAGAGTACAACCAAGCAAAAGAAAATAAGACTGAAGCTGCAGCAGAGGGATCCAAAGAAGTTGAAGTTATTTCTAAGCTGCCAAAAGATGTGCAGGAAAAGTTAAAGACAATAAAGACTAAGCTGGAAAAATTCCAAAAGAAAGTTCTTGAAAAATTTGACAAGTATATTGTAGGGATTGCATTAATGCCGCCGCCTAAGCCAGAAGAATTGCAGCAATTGCAGGATATGCAGCAGCAAACTCAAGCTGCTGAGCCAAAACCAGAAGATAAAGACAAGATACATGTTTTGGTTTTAGTTGATGATTCTGACAGCAGAACAATGTCTAAGCTTGAGCTAAAAGACAAGCTAACAGCAATAGTTGGCACTATTGCAACAGAAATTGATCCAAATATTACACCTCAAACGTTAATATTGTCAGAACTTTGGCAGAATTGCTTTGACGCAAAATATGAGTTGTTGCAATTAATAGCCTTGTCTGCCCCAATTCACGACACTGGAATGCTGCAAGCAATCAAAATTGCTGAAGTGCATAAAACAATGGTTTTAAAGAAATTTGAAAAATATATTGTTTCTTATGTTTTAGCTGGCTCTTTGGTGCAGGGAAAAGCGACTCCAACAAGCGACATTGATGTTTGGATAGTAATTGACGACACCGATGTCAAGAAAATGACAAGAGCAGAGCTAAAGGATAAATTAAGAGCAATAATCATTGGAATGGGCATTGAAGCAGGTGAGTTGACTGGAATCAAAAACAAGATTAACATACAAGTTTACATTTTGACAGATTTCTGGGATTCATTAAGAGAAGCAAATCCTGTTATATTTACTTTGTTAAGGGATGGTGTGCCGTTTTTCGACAGGGGCATTTTCATGCCGTGGAAGCAATTGCTCAAAATGGGCAAGATAAAGCCAAGCGCAGAAGCAATTGATATGTTTATGGGCTCCGGCGAGCAAATGATTAGAAGAGTGCAATTAAAATTAAACGAAATTGGAATGGAAGATATATATTATGCAATTTTAACTCCAAGCCAAGCAGCCTTAATGCTTTACGGTGTTGCTCCTCCATCTCCAAAAGAAACAGGCACTTTAATGAGGCAGATATTTGTACAGAAAGAAAAATTGCTTGAAGAAAAGTTTGTCAAGATTTTGGAAAGGAATGTTGAAATAAGAAAAGCCATAGAGCACGGCGAGAAGAAGGAATTAAGCGGAAAAGAAATTGATGAATTGTTGAGCGATGGAGACAAATATCTCAAGAGAATCAAAAGATTGTTCACACAGATTGAAAAAATAAGGGAAGAGCAGGAAATGCTTAATATTTACGATACCATAACAACAGTCATCAGAGATGTTTTAAGATTAGAGGGTGTTGAAAAAGTAAAAGATAATGAAATGCTTCACCTTATCGAAGACAAGTTAATTTCACAAGGGAAAATGCCTTCTAAGTTTTTGAGAACGGTACAAGACTTGGTGAAAGCAAAGAAAGATTATGATGAGAAAAAATTATCAAAAGTTGAGATAGAAAAAATCCATATTGAGTCTGGCTCTTTAATAAAATTCCTTGTTGAATACATGCAAAGAAAGAAAGCAAGAGAGCTGGACAGGCTCAAGATAAGAGTGAAGCATAACAGAAAATTTGGAGAGGTTATTTTGCTAGGCAACGAAGCCTATATCATACACGACATAGATAATGAAGAGAAAGAATTAAGCAAAGCCAAAATAAAAGACGATGGAAGCTTGTCAACAATTGAGAAAAGTTCGTTGGAGGAACTGGAAAAAGCACTTGCAAAAATAGAAGCCCCGCAAAAAATATCCATCAAAGAGCCGATATTCGAGGATTTGAAAAGGATATTTGGCAAAGATGTAGAGATATTGATAAATTACTAGGAATTCTGGATTTTAAAATAATTTTTTCATTATAAAAATACATTAACGGAAAATTCAATAAAAATATTTTTTAAAAATAATTTTAAAAATATCTTTTCAAATATACAACCAATTAGAAACATTAATAAACTTTAAAGAATACTAATTTTTGGGTGAGTTGATGAAAACTGGCTACAAGGTTTATGATTGTATGACTACAAAGCCGATTTCTGTTTCTTCAGAAGCATCACTAGAGGAATGCGCAAAAGTTATGGCTGCAAACCATGTCGGTGCATTAGTAATAAAGGATGATCATCAATCAAAAGGGCTTATAACAGAGCAGGATATTGTAAGAAAAATCATTGCAAAAGGAATCAATCCGTTAACAAAGAATGTAAAAGATTTCATGGAAACAAAATTGATAACAATAAGCCCAGATGATGATATTTACAATGCTTTGATAAAGATGAGAGATTCCAATATAAGGCATCTGCCTGTTGTTGACAAAGGCAAAATGGTGGGCTTGTTGACATTAAAGGACATTCTAAAGATTGAACCGCAGTTATTTGAACTTCTTGTTGAAAAATTTGAGTTAAGAGAAGAGACAAGAAAACCAATAAACAGAATAATTTTAAATGAGGCAATTTGCCAAGGCTGCGGCGCTTATGTTGAGAATGTCACAAAAGTCAAGGGCTCTTTATTATGCGAGAGATGCGCTGCAGAGCAGGCTTAGGATTTTGATTTAAAACCGCAATCCTTAAATATAAATAATCATTCCTTGATTTTACTATAGATATTACTTTTTCTCAAAAACAGCCTTTTGTGACCATTTTTGTATACTATAATCATAATATTTATATACTAAAAATTATGCCTAATTTTTTTAGGATGGATTTCAAAAATAGGGATATTATATCGATTAACGATTTCTCGAAGGAAGAGCTTTTGCATATTCTTAAAGTTGTAAGGCAATTTGAGCAGAAGCCAAAGAATAATCTTTTGAAAGGAAAAATTCTTGCCACTTTGTTTTTTGAGCCGTCAACAAGGACAAGGCTCAGCTTTGTGTCGGCAATGGAGCAGCTTGGTGGCGAAGTTATTGGGTTTTCTAATGCCAATGTAACATCAGTACAAAAAGGCGAGTCTCTTTGGGACACTATAGAGCTGACGGAAGTGTACGCTGATGTGGTTGTCATGAGGCATCCTTTGGAAGGCTCTGCAAGGCTTGCTGCAGAAGCAGCTTCTATTCCTGTTATAA
>CAZUWB010000076.1:0-5443 GCA_964623945.1 uncultured Methanosarcinales archaeon
ACAGGCACAGGATTTGAGACTTGCTTAGCAACAATATCTTCCGATACAAATGCCCATGTTTCTGATTGCACTCTTAATCCATATCCCACAAGAGTTTGTTGCAATTCAACTTGCACAGGATGGATAACAGGAACAGTAAAAGATCAAGATGGACTACCAATACAATCTGTTCAGGTAAGCTCAAAAAAAGATTTAACAACAGTATTTTCAGCAAATACAAATGCGCAAGGCATTTACAATATAACTGGCAATTATTGCGGCAACTACAATTTAGTTGCTTCTCATCCAAATTATATTCCTCAGACTCAAAGCAACATACTTGTAAATCATAAGCAACAAACAACAGTCAATTTCACTTTGTATTTAGGTTCTTCTTGCGAGCAAGATTGCACTTATGTAACTGACAATATAGTTTATGCTGCATGTGATGGCATAAATGGCTGCAGTTTCTATGATAATGTTTCAAAAGCCGTTTGCGATAACTCACAGCCTGGCTGGGTTAGAGATTATAATGCAACACATTATGTAACTTGTGCTTCAGGTGCACCACAACCAAAAATAGAAATTCAAGCAACAGTAAGCTGCGCAAGCGGCACTTTAGTAAAAGTCACAAGAATAGTTGTATACAACGGTAAGCCTGTAAAATTGGTAGTGGCAACGTGTGGATAAAATAAAGAAATCAATCAAAAATTTTTATATTTTTAACATTATAGCTTCTTAGTTCATTTCTCTAGTTTTTTCTCACAAATATCAAATAATTTGGAAATTATCCCATAAATATGCTCCTTGTTTCTCTTTATGTATGATGGATCAATAAAAATACCATAATAAACTATGTTATTTCTTAACCTTCTTAATTGATCTAACAAGTTTATATCCAAACTAGTAAAATTACCTTTATAATTCAGGCTTAAATATTCAATTAAATCTTTATGGCTCAATGTTTTATACCCATCTGCAAATAGGATAGCAGTTACTATTTCCTTTGCAACTTCATAATAACCTTCGGCAATTAAAGAGCTTTCCTTTTCCTCGTTGAATGTTTTTATTACATTATACCGTAGCTTAGCTAATTTAATTAAACTTCTTGCTCTTTCTTTGTCAGGTTGTATCTTTATTAGATTTTCCATCTTATAAATCCGCTCAAAATTACCCCATTTAGTATGTTGTTTAATAATTCTTTAGGCAATTTATTCAAATTTTCTGAAAAAAATAGTTGAATCTTCTTGTTTAATTTTTTTTCATATTGTTTTAAATCAATATTCTTTTCTTTTGCTATTAGGAATATATCAATATCGCTCTCTTCTATATCCTCGCCTTTGGCATATGAGCCAAATAAGATTATTGCATCTGGTGTCAGCTTACTTTCCAACTCTTTGATTATGTTAGAATCTTTAAGGTTGATTAAATTAAAAATTTTTTTGTAGAACTTAAAATCTTCGTTATCAAAATTAGCTTTATATGCATTATAAAATCCGACTTTTTCTTTTTTAATCAGATTATTTTTTTCTAGTTCTTCAATATGGAGTCTTATTGAAGTAGTGGCTAACTTTATGTTTCTAGAAAGCTCTCTTATTTGGTAAGGTTTTTTAGGGTTCTTCGCAAATTCAGCAAAAACCCTGAAAATGCTGCATTTTTGTATCATATGGAACATAAATATAACAACTGATATATAAATATATCGCTTTAGTAATTTAGTGTTAGTATTTTAATTCTGGATAAAGTTATAACCAAAAATATTAAATATAAGCAAATAAATTTAATAAAACAAAAAGAGGCATATTGATGAAAATTAGCAAAGTATTTTCTTTATCAGTAATTTTTATAATATTTTTATCTAACGTATATGCAGCGCCGTCAGTAAGCCATAATGCATCTCAAGTTACATCAGGCTTTTTTGACCCCGGCGATTTCACATTTCAAGGTAACTTAGAGCAGACAAGAAGCGGTGAAGTTTCTCATTATTTAAGAAACACGCAAGCTGGTGGAAGAAGATACGCTTTGGTTTCAGCAGGCTCTCCAGGCGGTATAGGATTGGGCAAATTCTCTATTTATGATGCAACTGCTGGTGTAAGCAGATTAGCGATAGATACTGCTGGAAATGTTGGCATAGGTTCAACAACACCACCTTACAAGTTATATGTAGTTGGTGATGCTGGATGGACAGGTTCTTTGCTAACTGGCTCTGTTCCATGGGCAAGGTTAACTACATTTCCAGGTGCATGTCCTGCTGGGCAATATGTAACTGCTGTTGGAGGTACATTGACATGTGCTGCATCTTCTGCTGGTCAATACGACAACATTAATTGGGTCTCTTCAAGCCGTTTAGATAATAGTGGCAATCCGATTGGAACAAGTATTATTAGCCCGGTTCCAAATGGATGGACTACATCGGCAATTCAAGCATGGATACGGGGATTAGCGGATGCGTACCGCTGGCGGATGATTTGGACCCATGGGCGTTTGCTTCCGAACCAGAATCCTATTGGTGGTTCTTGGGACGGGCGACCATGCTCATCTAACCCTCCTCCTTGCTATTATTACTCGGAAACGTACGGAACTGATAACCCGATTGGCGGTGCAATTTCTGGATCAGGTACGGCAAATTACGTTTCCAAATTTACCGGAGCAACCTCTTTAGGCAATTCTGTTATTTTTGATAATGGCAACGTCGGCATCGGCACAATAACACCTGCAGAAAAACTTGATGTTATTGGCAACATTCATTTATCCGGCGCGCTTAAATCAGGAAATCTTAACTCTATTAACAACGCCGCATCTTTATGGGCTCTGAATAATGAGGGTGCTGTTTTTGCGGGGTTTTCAGATGGAAGAGCTATTGGTATAGGCAAGAATACAATAAGTGAAATTGGTATGGCAGTATCACAAGGCGTTACACCTCAAATGGCTGTGTATTATACACCAATAACGAACGAAGTTAGAATTAAGGCGTACACAGGAGTAAATGGAATAGGCTTTATAACTAATCCGGGTTCTGGAGATATTACTCGATTGTTCATCCGAAATACCGGCAATATAGGCATAGGCACATCAGCACCTTTAGACCCTCTCGGATGGGGCTCTGCATTGGATGTAGCTGGAGGATTAACAGCTTCTAGGTATCATGACAGGCAAAATACTGGCTATTATGCTGATTTGGATGTAGGTGGAAATTTAGGTGGAGCTTGGACTATAGGTGGTGATTTGACAACAAACAGTAATTTAATTCTTGGTGGCACTAATAGATGGATATTACATACACCAGATGATGGAAGAAGTCAGTTTTATTTCGGTTATTGGACAGGAAGCACTTGGACCTGGCCATATGAATTCCAAAGTAATGGTAACTTAAACGTAAACGATGTTTGGCTTAGAAGCATTGGAAGATGGGCTAGCTCTTTTTCCGACATACGCTTAAAGGAAAACGTTAAGCCGCTAACAAACGTTTTGGATAGGTTGCAAAATGTTCGAGGCGTTTCATTTGATTGGAATGAGCTGTATGATTCTTTAGGGCATCCTAATGATAAAAGACAAATTGGAGTTATAGCCCAAGAATTAGAAGCACAATTTCCGGAGTTAGTGACAGATGCTGGCAATGAAAGTTACAAGTCTGTTAATTATGAAGGTTTAACAGCTGTGCTAATAGAAGCTGTAAAGGAGCTAAAGGCAGAGAATGAAGAACTAAAGCAAAGGGTAGAAGCTTTAGAGCATAAATAAAATTCATTAAAAATTTCTTTTTTATTTTTTTGTCATAACTTTTGTATAGTAAAAGTAAAAGAAAAAAATTTATAAATAAAAGATTTAAATTTCATTAAATGGTTAAGAAAGATTTGGAAGGGTTAACAAGAAGACAATTTATTACCACTACTGGTGCATTAACAGCCGGAGCAGTCGGATTAGTAACTAAGACTGCATCAGCACAAGAGTTAAGCGACTTATTAACTCAAGATAATGAAATAGCTCGAAAAATACATAATTTTGGTTCTGTTGAGAATTTTGTTTGGCATTACAAAAAAGCAAAGGGAATTATTCGTCCAAGTTATACAGAATCTGATGCTTATTCAAATTTAGCTTCAGTCCAACAAGAAATTAACCTTACACCTTATCTTGGCCCATTAGTACTTCCAGACGAAGGCAAAGTTGGATGGTACATGACAGATTTTGGCCATGGGGTATTGATGTACCACGGCAAGGACCATCAAATGCAGATTATAGCATGGATGAATAACAATCAAAGTTCTTTAGAGCAAGTAACAGGAACTATAGAAAGTTTCAGAGGTTATGGCCAATTTATATCTGATAAGGAACTGTTTGTGCCAATGTACACAAGGGGCAACACAATAGTTCCTGACGAAAGTTCTTTTGTAAATTGGTTTAGAATTTCAACTTCTGGCAATGTCACAGATATGTTTGGCAGTAATTTCAGGCTTTATAATGCTATGTTTCCTGATGGAAGCTTATTTTTTGGAGAAAGCGACCAAGATGGTGTTTATTTTTCTTCACAATGGGCATCTATCATAAATGCTGATGGAGATGGCAGAACAATGGTGCTTTTGAATAAGCGTGTTTCTCCTTGGCTTCTTGACTGGGATTTAGAGGCATTCGGAATTACAAAAGGCAATAGAACCATTTTTGTTTTGCCTGCAATAGGAGAAGGAAGAACAGGTACGGAATACATCCAGGTAGTTCGCGATATTGATGGTATATTAAAAGGCACAGAGCCATTTTGCCCCAGTGAATTTAACAATATTCCAGGTTGTTCAGGAGTTGAAGTGGCAGTTCCCACGGTAGTGCCTTATGCCGTGGATTGGTGGTTAGAGCATGACCCTGACCCAAATGCCCTTATAACAAGAATTAATGGTAGAGCCATTCTCGCACCCACTCGTGAGAAAAAATATTTAATAGATTATCCAAAACAAGGTGCAGTCTTTTATGATCCTTCACTTTTCCCAGAAATTAAGCCTTTCTCTGGAAGTAGTTTGAAAAGATAATTGAATTATTAAATTTAATTTTTTTTAGTTAATGCTTTCAATCATTATTGGATTTTCATAAGTCACAATCACACATAAGGAATATTCTCATGGAATTTAATACCATAAACATAAACATAATTCCAGAACAATCCTTTTTTTCTTGTTACAAAGACAGAAAAGCCAGCGTCTCTGAACATCTTGTCTATTACCTTGTCGTTTGAGAGCCATGCGACATTTGGTATTACTTTAAAAAAATCTGCATAATCAACAAAAACAATCTTGCCGCCATAGGGAACTAGGTCGCGCATTTCCTTTAAAACTTTTTTTACATCCTGTAAATAACCCATCATTCCTATGCTTACAATTGCATCTACATGGGGTATTGAGGGATGAACTCTGTTTACTTGGTGCCTGTCATGCACAACAATAACATGTGAATGTCCTTTTTTCAAAAGCCTTTTCTTTGTTAT
>CAZUWB010000077.1:0-5363 GCA_964623945.1 uncultured Methanosarcinales archaeon
CGTTTTTTATTGTTTTAAATCAATATATAAATCTGCTATTTGTTTCATAATCATATTTGTTGTATCCCTAAAGACTTTTTTAGAAATTTTTCTATTTTTAATTGAAAAATTTAGTGGTTTGCCTATATTTATTTTTATTATTCTCTTTAACTTAGGTAATTTTTGATTTTTAGACCAGAGCTCAAATGTATTCTTTATCGCTACGGGCAATACTGTTTTTTTTGAGTAGATTGTTAACCAAGCTACTCCTGTTTTGCCTTTTTGTATTTTGCCATTAGATGTCCTTGTGCCTTCTGGAAAAATTCCTACTATCAAATCTTTTTTAAGAAATTTTAATGCTTTTAGTAACTCTTTTTTTGATTTTGAGCTGCGATCTATTGGTATAACATCAAATGTATTATATATAAACCTACCAATAAAGTTATTTAGAGACTCTTTTTTCCCTATGTAATGTGTTATTTTCTTGTGTCTTTTAAAAATCACAGAGCCTATTGTCAAAGGATCTATATGGCTTGCATGATTTGATGCAACTATATAGCCTCCGCTTTTGGGAATATTTTGCTCACCTTTCACTTCTTTTATAAGTAAGTATACTAGATTTAAGATTATTTTTTGTGATATCTTTTTAGGTATTGATTGCATTTTAAACACAACTTTTTTAAAACCATTATTTATGTGTTATGTTGTATAATGAAAACTGAAAGATTACTTGTTGTTGCAGGGTACATTTTTTTAGTATGGGGTATTCTTGACATAGTATTGAAAGTAAGCATATATAGTTTATCGGAATTGGATTTTATATGGTTTTGCAGCATAACGTTATTTATTTTGGCATTTGGACTTATTTATAAGAGTGATATTTTATTAAATTCTTTTTTATCTATGGCTTTGTTAGTACAACCAATTTTCGTGCTTGATTATGTCTGGATTGCTTTTTTCAATAAGCCTCTTAATGGGCTTTCTTTGTTTGTATTCCAACCGGGTTTTAGGTTATTGGAGTTTATAGATAACACTAGACATTTATTAATGATACCTATCGGGTTTTATGCAGTCTTTATTAATTCCAAAGAAAATAAAAAATCTTATGTATTTATCACTTTATTTATCATGGCTTTGCTAGTTTTTTCATATATGTTTACTCCAAAATATGCTAATACAAATTGTGTTTTTGAGCCTTGTGTTAATCAGTTTGGAATTTCTTTATCAGGATTTGTATATTTTATCTTCTTTCTAATTGAAATGATTATATTAAGCCTTTTCATTAATTCTTTAATAAATATAGCATTAAAAAAATCTCATAAATTTAGAAATAAATCTGCATATAAAAAATTAATAACTTTTATTTTTCTTTTAATGCTAAGTTTTTCTTTTGTTGTTATATACAAATCATTTTCAAATTATTCTAAGATCCCAAGATATAGATGTATAAATGAGAATAATTGTGTGGGTTGTGATGTAAATGTAAAATGTAATTATGTGTACGGAGTTGGAGAAAATCAGACACTTATTTATACAATAAGCAATAAAGGAGTTAGCGAATATGTTTGCAGCACTTATATAGTAATTGGAAAAGATAAAGACTACAAAAAAATTGCTGAGAATTCATGGATAAAATCAAATGAAAAATATAAGATTGGGTACAAGCTGCCTTATCCTGAAACTGATTCTGATATCAAATTAAAATTGGATTGTGATGTGTATAATTAGTTAAAAATATATTTTTTAATTTATGTGCTAAAAAAGATTAGTTTGGTTGCTACTCATCCCTAGGATTGTAAATAAACTTTTAATATCATAATACAACCTCAAATCAAAAGGCTTTTCAGAAAAAGAACCTATCACTATTTTTACATTGTATTTTTCACACAAACTTATATTCTGAATCATTCTTCCAATAATCATAGAGATATATATCGGATTTTTATTAAATAATGAACTGTAAGAAAATCCTACAGCAACATTATTTTTATTTGCAAGCTCGCATATGTGTTGATTTAATCCAGATGCTCTTTGATGCAAATAATCTTTTTTTTGTAGTTCCTCAAATCCATAAATCCATCTTATTTTTTTGCTTTCTATAAAATATCGGTCTTTATCGAAACTCTTAACAACAACTAGTTTCGATTGTTTATACGCTTTATTTATATTTTTGTGATTCACAATAAATCCGATTTCTATATCAATGTCTTTATGATCTTTGATTGATTCTAATTTATGTTGGGCTTTTTGCTCATTATACTCATCAAAATTATAAAGAAAACATAATTTCTTAATTCCTAGCTTTGATGCTATTTCTATAAATTCAGCTTCATTGTTTTTAGGCAATACAATGTCCATCATTTTGATTATTTTTAATTTATTTTGGTTATTTTATTAGTGTTTTAATTAATATTTTATATATGATTTTTGTTTGTATTTAATAATGATTTGCAATTTTCCATGCGAAATGAAGGAGGTATATTTTTTCTAAAATTGATGTCTTATTAATATCATTTAAAAATAAAAGTATTTATAAATAAAAGGGCTTTATAAATATTTATAAATAAAAAGTATAAAATAAGGCTGATAAATGCTATTAATGATTATTATAGGTAATCTAAGCCTTTATCAATTAAAATAAATAATATTTGGGGGTGTAATTTAATATGGTTAAGAGAGAAACTAAGAGAGATATAAAAGTAGTTAATATAGTTGTTTCTACGTCTTTAAAGCATGATATACCGCTTGAAAAGATGGCGGCAACTCTAAGCAACACAGAATACAACCCAGAGCAGTTTCCTGGGCTCGTAATAAGGATTAAAGAGCCAAAAACATCTGCTTTGATTTTCAGCTCTGGTAAGGTTGTGTGTACTGGTGCTCGCTCCATGGATAAGGTAGAAGAAAGCATAAAGAAGATCATAAAAAGTTTGGAAAAAATTAATGTAAAAATAACAATAAAGCCAGAGATAAAAATACAAAACATTGTTGCTTCTGGAAGTGTTGGCATGGACTTAAACCTAAATACATTGGCTATGAAATTAGAAAACACAGAATATGAGCCAGAACAGTTTCCAGGCTTGGTTTACAAGCTTGCAGCTGCAAAAGCAACATTTTTACTGTTCAGCAACGGAAAAGTCGTATGTACAGGTACAAAGAGTGAGAAAGAAGTGCATGCTGCTCTTGACAAGTTGATAGACAACCTAAAACGAGTTAAGGCCTAAGTTTTTTATTTTTACTTTTTATTAATTTTATATTATCAACCACTGGACATCTCTACATAAACTATTTAAAGTAAAAAAACATGGTGAGTTTATGGAAATCAATGTTATCGAGCAAATAAAGAGGTTTCAGGATTTCATTGATAGCAATTACTATAATTCTTTGCTGGATAATGTAAGAAAAGGTAATAGATTTTTGTTGATTGATTTCTCAGAGCTTTCCAAATATGATCCTGATTTAGCTACCGAACTTCTAGACACTCCAGAAGAAACCATTAAGGCCATAGAAAAAGCAATTGAGCAATTTGACGTTGATGGCTTAACAAATTTCAGTATTCGATTTTATAACCTGCCAAAAAGCCAGCATATAATGATAAGGGATATAAGAAGCAAGCACATAAATAAACTTTTATTTGTTGATGGTCTTATAAGGCAAAAATCTGATGTAAGACCGCAAGTTACATCTGCAAGGTTTGAATGCCCAGTATGCGGCAATATAATGAATATATTACAATTGGAAGGTACATTTAAAGAACCAACAAGATGCGGATGTGGAAGAAAAGGCAAATTTGTGATGCTCGATAAAGAGTTAGTTGATGCCCAAGGCATTGTGCTTGAAGAAGTTTCTGAGAATTTAGAAGGAGGTGAGCAACCTAAGAGAATTAATGTTCTTCTTAAAGACGACTTAGTAAGTCCACTAAGTGAAAAAAGATCTTCTCCAGGAAGCAAAGTTGAGGTTGTTGGAATTGTAAAAGAAGTTCCAATAATATCAAGAAGTGGAGCAAAATCTACAAGATTTGATCTGATGATTGATGCTAACTACGTAACTCCAACTGAAGATACTTTTTACGAAGTTAGTATAAGCGAAGAGGAGGAAAAAGAAATTTTGGAAATTGCTAATGACCCTAAAGGCTATGACAAGCTTGTAAATTCAATTGCACCTTCAATTTATGGTTATGAGAAAATCAAAGAGGCTTTGCTGCTTCAATTAATGGGAGGTGTAAGAAAAGTTAGAATGGATAGTGTGGTAAGCAGGGGGGATATGCATATTTTGCTGGTTGGCGACCCTGGGGCGGGCAAATCTGCACTATTAAAAAGAATATCTCAAATTGCTCCTAAAGGAAGGTATGTAAGCGGCAAAGGTGTAAGCGGAGCAGGTATAACAGCTGCTGTTGTAAGAGATGAATTTCTAAGAGGATGGGCATTAGAGGCGGGTGCAATGGTATTAAGCAGCGATGGCCTTGTATGTGTTGATGAGCTCGACAAAATGAGTTCTGAAGATAGATCCGCAATGCATGAAGCTTTAGAAAATCAAACTGTAAGCATAAGCAAAGCGAACATTCAAGCGACTTTAATAGCTCGCACAACAGTTTTAGCTGCTGCAAACCCAAAATTTGGCAGGTTTGATCCATATGGCATTATCGCTGACCAGATAGATTTGCCTCCAACTTTAATCAACAGGTTTGACTTGATATTTCCAATAAAGGATATACCAGAAGAAACTAGAGATGAAAGAATGGCTAAGCATATGTTGGCTTTGCATAAAAGTCCAGATGTAAATGAGCCAGAAATTCCAACAAATCTTTTGAGAAAGTATGTTGGTTATGCTAGACAAAGGGTAAGCCCTAAATTAACTGATGGAGCTTTGGAAGAGATAAAGGACTTTTATTTGAGAATGAGAAAAAGCGGTGGTGGGGAAGGAGGTATAAAAGCAATCCCTATTTCTGCAAGGCAACTTGAAGCATTGATAAGACTTAGTGAAGCTTCTGCAAGGGCAAGTCTAGGTGATAGAGTAACAAGAAAAGATGCAAAAAAAGCAATTGAATTGCTTGACTATTGCTTGGTACAAGTTGGTTTTGACAGAGAAACTGGCAAAATAGATATAGACAGGATTGCAACTGGCATACCTGCAACACAAAGAAGCCACATATTAATCTTGAAAGAAATAATTGGAGAACTAGAAACAAAGCTTGGAAAGACCATACCAATAGAAGATGTTGTTGCTGAAGCAAAAAATAGAGGTTTAGATGAGGACAAAGTTGAGGAGGCTTTGGAAAGATTGAAACGTTCTGGAGACATATTTGAGCCAAGAAGGGGCTCCTTATCACGCATATAAAATGCCAGAAGTAGAAAAGACGCTCAAGAAACAGATTGCTTACAAGGTTA
>CAZUWB010000078.1:0-5314 GCA_964623945.1 uncultured Methanosarcinales archaeon
TTTGAATGTTTCTTTATAGTGGCATTAGAAAAGAAAGATAAATTATTATGCAAAAGAACAGGCGAACGTCAAACAGAATGTGAGGATATTATAGTTAAAAAGAGAGCAGAAACAGAATTAAATCCAAATAAATGTTATCAATTAGAAGACTACTATGAAGCTGCGGCTTGTGTTACTGCAATAGCAACTAAAAAATCTGATATTAAGTTATGTGATAACTTGGAAGCTGGATTTGGACAAGTTAGACGGGAATGTTATGAAAAAGTAGCAATGAATAGCAATAAAATCTCTTATTGTGAAAAGCTTTTAGATTATCCATCTGCAAATGAGTGTTACAAGAAAATACTTGATAAAAGTGGTAATTCTATTCAATTGTGCGAAACTTTAGATGGTACTCCTTTAGTTACCTGCGTAAGAAATATTGATTGTGAAAAAAGCAAGGAGAAATCCCGATGTTTAGAATTTTCACAAAGAGTTATAAACAATAATGAATTATATATTTCTCCAAATAATAAATCTGTTTGTGACGAAATAAAAGGCAGGGATGTTCAAAAGGAGCAATGTTACTATAATCTTGCCATAGATAAACATGAACTAAATTTATGCTCATTTTCAGGAAGTTTATCATCAAGGTGTTCTAAGAATATTTTACTAATTGCTACTGAAAATGATAAAAGTAGGATAAGGGAAGCCTTAAAAAAAAGAGTAAACTCATCTTTTAACATTGAATTCAGTGGTTCTGATGGAACGTACTTTGCCGTTAAGAATAATGGTAAATCAGACTTAGACCCATCAAAATTTGCATTGTACAGGGAATTTAAATTAATGACAATTGATGGTTGCAAGGAAAGAAGTCCAAGAAAGGCGAGAATAGAAGAAGGTGTTCCGCCGTTGGAAGAACGTGAATGCAATCTAAGGCATGATTCTTATCCTGAAGCACTATTTGAAGTTACTTACGATGGTAAAACAGTTTTAGTAGATTAATTTTTCTACTACTTCCCTAACTTTTAACAAAAATGTATGCCCCAAAAGCATACTTTTTACCAACAACCCCGCAGGGGCATTTATCTTATAGATAACTTTATATTTTTCTTTAAAGCATTTCTGTAAAATGGGTTACTTAAGCAGAGTCTTGTCAATAAAAAAAGGTGAAAAACCAGAATACATACTTACTAGCTTTGTTCTTCTTAGATTTCTTGGTTTTATTTATTTTATTGCTTTTCTTTCGCTTGCAAACCAAGTTATTCCTTTGGTTGGTGAAAATGGGCTTTTGCCTGCAAAAAACTTTCTAAATACTTTTCATTTTGACAATAAATTTGATGCACTTATAAGATTGCCAACAATATTCTGGTTTAATGTGTCTGATGGATTTCTTATTTTTTTGGCATGGGTAGGTATTATTTTATCTTTGATTATTGTTTCTGGTTTTGCAAATGCTCCGCTAATGCTTTTAATCTGGTTTATTTATATGTCATTTGTCCATATAGGACAGCTTTGGTATAGTTATGGCTGGGAAATACAGTTGCTTGAAACTGGCTTTCTTGCTGTATTTTTGTGCCCTTTAATTGACCTAAGGCCTTTTGCAAAGCCTCCGAAGCAAGTGATATGGCTTTTTAGATGGCTAACATTTAGAATTTATCTCGGCGCTGGCTTGATTAAATTGCGAGGCTCTTCATGTTGGCGTGACTTGACATGCTTGTATTACCATTATGAAACCCAACCAATTCCAAATCCTCTAAGCAGATTTTTGCATTTCATGCCGCAATGGTTTCACAAATTTGGAGTTCTCTGGAATCATTTTATCGAACTAATTGTTCCTTTTTTTGTATTTTGGCCAACTAATGCTCGCTACATAGCAAGTATCCTTTTGATTTCATTTCAAGTAATTCTGATTTTGAGCGGTAATCTTTCGTTTTTGAATTATATCACTATTTTGCCAGCAATAGCGTGTTTTGATGATAATTTTTTTAGAAAAATATTGCCAAAATGGCTAACAAGAAGAGCAGAAGCAGCTAATAACAAGCCAATTAAAGAATCTCAAAATGCTGCAGCATGGGCTTTGGTAGTAATGATAGCTTTGTTTAGCATTCCTGTAATTCTAAATCTGCTTTCTTCGCACCAAGCAATGAACACATCATTTAATCAATTGCATCTTGTCAACACTTATGGTGCATTCGGTTATGTTGGAAAAGAAAGGTACGAATTGATATTAGAAGGCACAGACGAGGAAATTATAACACCTCAAACAAAATGGAAAGAATATGAGTTTAAAGCAAAGCCAGGAAATCCTTACAGATCATTGCCAATAATCGCCCCTTATCAGCCAAGAATTGACTGGCAAATTTGGTTTGCTGCAATGCAACGCCCAGAACAAAATCCATGGCTTATTCATCTTATATGGAAACTGCTTGATAACGACAAAAACTCACTTAGCCTATTAGCAAATAACCCATTTCCAGATAATCCGCCAAAATACATAAGAGTGCAATTCTATCAATATAAATTCACAAAGCCCGGAGATAAAAGCGGCGCAATTTGGGACAGAACTTACATTGGCGAATGGCTTACTCCTTTATCTAAATCAAATCCTGCACTTAGAGAATATATAAAAGCCTATGGCTGGAAAGTTTAATAGTTTGTTAATTCACTTATTTTAAAAAATAAATAAAAAAATTAACAGCTTTGCAAGATACACTTCAATGTATTAAATACCCTTGTGCTGCTGCTTACAGCAACAGTTGTTTTGCATGCGCTGATGAAAGGTTTTGTATTGGACTGAAGGAGAATGTCCAGAATAAGTCTTAGATTTGCTAAATTTATTATTTTGAATATTTTTGTGTTATTTGTTTAATTCTATCCATTTCATTTTGCGGTGGTTGTGGAATGTTCTCGCCAATTTTCCAGTATTTTATTTTATGGTAAGCTAGTGGCTCTTTTCCTTTGTTAAGAGAAGTCTCTACTACTTCTCCAACAAACATAACATGATCACCAAGCTCAATCTCTTTGAACAATTTACATTCTATATTTAAGACAGCGCCTTCAACCATTAATGGCTTTATTTTCTTTGCCTTGTAGAACTTAAATCCAAGCTCTTTCAAAGCTTTTATTTTATCAATATCCTTACCAGAGTTACGTCCGGATACACTAGACAGTACATTTTGGTCAGTTGCTGCAATACTCACACCAAATTCCTTTGTTGCCCTTATGTTTTCAAGTGTCGCCTTATTTAAGCCAATACAAACAGCGATTAATCCTGGGCTGTAAGAAACATGATGAGTCCATTCTGCTGCCATTATGTTGTTTCCATAAGGACCTGTGCTTGTTATCAAACCAACATTTGTAATGAATTGTATAGTCTTTTCATCTCCCCATGGCAAATCCATATTATATCAACTCCCTATTAAATTTTAATTTATATAATTTATATTCTTCTTGTCTATACCTTTTACGAATTCTATGTTTATATCCTGCGGTGGCTGAAATACTTGATTTGGATATGTTAAGTGAGGAATAAATTTTTCCATATTTGTTGCTAATTGTGTCACAACATGATTCGAGCCAAAATAATGCTCGCTTATTTCATGCACAAGCTGCCTTGTTTGGGTTTCATAATAAGAGCCTATTGAATGTATGTATTCATGCAGCATAACATGAAAAAGGTAATAGTTGTACAAAGAAGGGTTTGTCTTTAAAAGCCTGCCCAAAGGTCTTTTGTTGATTATTATCATGTTGGAGTTTAAAGAATAAAAAGCACCTATAAAACCCTGCCCATATGCACCTAAGTCTGTTACACCTACCATTAAACCAGCTTGCTCTGCTCCTAAAAATTCTCTTACTAATTCTTTGACAATTTCAAATATATCAGCAAAAGTCTTTGCTTTTTTTAATTCTTTTTCATAGTCCATTTGCTAACCTCATTTAATCTATATGGGCCAGAAAAGATGGCATCTGACCCATATAAAACACAAAGTTTATTTTTGTAAAGGGGTGTTTTTAAATTTATGTTTAATCTTTCTGTAATTGTTTGATTCTTTCTGCAACCCCTTTGGTTTCTTTTTCCAAAGAGTCCTTGTACTCTTTCAACATCTCTAGCTTCTCATCCTTTGTAAAGAAGCTTCTTGAACCGCAGCATCCATACATTTCCATTTGCAACACCTCCAAGTGTTAATGACTAGTAAGGAAGTTTACTTCCGCTAACTACCCTTTTATATCGGGTATGCGATATTGGAAGTGGAGCTTATATTTAAATATATCGGTTATACGATATATATAATAAATTAAACAAAAAGATATATAATACCTTACTATACACGATTAATATGAAAGAATGCTGTGATATGAGGGGATTTCTCACCTTTATAGTCCTAAAACTAATAAGCAAGAAGAATATGTCTGGGGATGATATAAGAAAAGAGATGGAAAAAAGAAAAGGTACTAAGCCTAGCCCAGGCACTGTATATCCAGTATTAAAGGTGTTAAATGAAAACAATTTTATTGAGGAAGTTCCTAACGGTGGCAAAACAAAAAAATATAAGCTCACAAAAAAAGGTAAGAGGGAGCTCGAAGTAGCAACAAGAAAATTTTGCGAAATGTTCTACGATATGAAAGATGAATTCGGGAAACGTTGTTAAGAATATTAATCGATAAGTTTTAAATTACTATAATTATTTCTAAATAATATGTCAAAATACAAGCTTGTATGCTTCGATGTTGATGGCACTTTAATAAACAACGTAACTTTTTCTTGGCAGATATTTCATGATTATTTTCGAACAGACAAGCACAGAAGGGAAGATGCAAAAAACGCCTTTTTTAATGGCAAAATAAGCTATTTGCAGTGGGCAGAGCATGACATCAATTTATGGAGAGAGAAAAATGCTAAGAAAGCTGATTTTTTTAAGGCGACAAATCATTTACACTTAATGAAAGGTGCAATGAAAACATTGAATGAATTAAAAAAAAGAAATTTTAAACTTGCTATAATATCTGGTTCATTAAACATAATATTAGAAAAATTTATACCAAACTATGATAAATTTTTTGATGAGATTTTTATAAGTAAGATTTATTTTGATAAAAATGGATTTATTAATAAGATTCAAGCAACAGAATTTGATATGGATGCAAAAGCATTGGCTTTGAAAAAAATTGCAGAAAAGGAAAAAATAAGTTTAAAGGAATGCGTATTTGTTGGAGATTACTTAAACGACATTAAGATAATTCAAGAAGCTGGTTTAGGAATAGCATACAACTGTAAGCATGAGGAATTAAAGAAAGTCGCTGATGTTGTTATTGAGAAGAAAGATTTAAGAGA
>CAZUWB010000079.1:0-5046 GCA_964623945.1 uncultured Methanosarcinales archaeon
TGGTAATGTTATTTTTAATGTAAATTTTTTGTTGATTGTGTTATTGTTATTTGATTTCACACCGCATTATTTTAAATTTTTTCAATAAAACCAACACCTGCATTATTTGCTAGTTTTATACCTAACTATTGTTTATATGAAAATAATCAAACCATCAATTTATCGTCGATAAAAAAGCCCTTTTTTCTACTATTTTGAAAGCACTTTACTATATAAACCTTTCGTTATTAGAATGGCTTTTTAAGGCTTAAAACGTTCAAATTTCGCCATTTTAAAGAACTGTAAATTTTGCAACTACTTTCACATTAAGCGGAATTTGAAAGTGCTCAAAAATCAGACAGTTGTGAGCATGGAGATAAGCGAGCGAAAGAGTTGTTTGCGAGCACGACCTGAAAGTGAGCTCGTGAGCTTTCTCACAAGCAACTCAAACTCGCGTGCATATCGAGCTTTCGCATGTCACTTTCTCACTCGCATCTCACTGATTTTTGACATGGCGGAATTTTGAGGTTTTAGAAGTATATCATTCAAACAATTTCTCAATTCCCAAAGCTTTAGAAACAGCATTAAAATCATTTCTTATCTTTGTTGAAAATAAAGTGGCAAAAGGCCCTGTAAATTCTTTTATAATAGTTATACTTTGTGGTAAGCCCATATCGTAAGCTGTTGATTTGATAACAATATAGCCATTTTCAATCAAATCTTTGGTTAGTTTTTCAACTAAACTTGGGAATTCATTTATTTTTTTAGAAATACCACTCAAATTTTTTAATGCATCAATATTTAAGTCAAACTGCTGGTGCAGTTTCATTTATATCCCCCTAATAATTGTCTAGATAGATGTACCTTTCCCTATCTTCAGCGCCTTCTAATAGTTTTTCGCAGTCCCTGCACATATAAGGATCACTAAGTGCGCTTTTCATAATTATAATACCACAATTGATGCATATGTATCTTGCCATTTCACTTCTTATGCAGCATCCTCATACCCATTCATAAAAGCTTCTTCCATCGGGGTTAATTCGTCGTCGTCAAGCATTGATTCACGTACGTCTTTTGAGTAAATGTTAACATCGTCTTCATTTTCATCAGAGCGGTACTTTCTTTTTAATAGCATACAGTCACCCCCTTACAACTTAACTATCGTTAAGCCCATATAAATAGTTAACCTATATAACATATATAGCATTATAAAAAAGGATTTGACTATATATTATATAATATCTATAATTTTGAATAATAATCTTTATATATATCTTAATACTCCTTAAACAAAACAATTTAGCCCAAAGGGGTGGTTAAAATCGACATTAGAAAGTTAATAAGCTTCGGTAAAGGCTCTTACATCATATCAATGCCAAAAAGCTGGATTCAAAAGAACAATTTAAAAAAAGGCGACCTAATTTCTGTGGAAGATGAAGGGTTTGAGCTAGTTCTAAAAGCCAGCCAAGCTGATAAAGCATCTGACTCAAAGGAAATAAACATTGATGCCAAAGGCAAGGATATAGAATTAATGAAAGCAGATATAGTTTCTTCTTACTTAAATGGATATGATACAATAAACATATCGTTTGATAATAATGACAAAGAAGCTCCTAAGATTAAGGATATAATAAGAAACCTATCTGGCTTGGAGATAATGGAGCAAACATCAAACAGAATTTTGGCAAAAAATCTAATCAACATTAATGAAATCTCTATTCAAAATATAATTAGAAGAATGGACATAATAACAAGGGCAATGATAGAAGACACAATTTTATGCTGCAGGGGTAATTACAACTATGAAAGCATACATGACAGAGATGCTGATGTAAACAGGCTTTACTTCTTAGGCTATAGGGTAATAAAAAATGCAATGAAAAATCCAAGAATTGCGAAGTCGCTTGGGACAGAGCCATGGCAACTGCATAGCGACACACTTATTATTTTAAGGCTTGAAAAAATCGCTGACAGACAGAAAAGATTGGCTAGATATTTGTGCACAACGAATTTAGATAGAGCAACATTTGCAGAATTAGACAGAATTCATACAGATATAAGCGAATGCTATAATGATGTTATGAAATCTTACTATAACCAAGATAAGCAGATATCTTACCAAATTGAGATTACTAACAAGGACAGAATTGCATTGTGCGATAAATTATTGGAGAAATATACCCATATGTACGCAAACTCCAAAGTTAAGACTACAAACTCGAACTTAGTTGCAGTAGCCCAAATTGTTGAAAATCTAAAGGCAACAGCGACTTCTATAAAGAATATAGCAAGGACTGTGCTTTGTTATGAGTGATTAATAACCTTCAAACACAATTTTTCTATTATTTTTTTCTAAAATTGTTATAGTTTTGCTGCTTTTTCTTACTTCGCCAACAATATCGGCATCTTTTGCAATATCAAGAATGTTGTCAGCATTTTCTTTGTCACAAATCACAAAAAAACCCATTCCCATGTTGAATGTCTTGTACATTTGCTCGTCACTAAATTTTGATTCTTTCTGCATCAGCTCAAAAATCGGCTGTGGTTTTATAGGCTTGTTAATCCTAACTTCAACATTTGCTTTTATTCTGTTGAAATTCTTTAATCCGTAGCCTGTATTGTTGATGCCAACTACATCAAATTTTTTTGATATTTTTGCCATTGTTTCAACATAGATTTTTGTTGGCTCCAATAATGTTTTCCCGATTGTTGAGCCATCAAATTTGTCGTCTAAAGAAAATCTTCCTTTGTATCTTTTCTTAAATTCTGCTCTTGTCTCAAAATCCCCTTTTAATAGATTCAATCTTAAATCAGTGTAGCCGTTTGAATGAGGCCCAGAACTTTTTAACGCAATGATTTTTTGGCCCGGCTTTATCGATTGTTTTTTGAACTTTTGTTTTTCTATAAACCCAATCATGCAACCAGCAATGTCAAATCCATAACCATTTGTTGAGCTTATCAACTCGTCAACAGAAGCTGTCTCGCCTTTGCCGAAATTTATTCTTATTGAATTTCTTAAAATATTTGAAGCGTCGCATTGCTGCAATCCTTTGACAATTCCTTTGATAATATCTCCGGTTATTTTATCTTCTTGGATTTTGGTTTGGCATGCCAAATAATCCATAAACAAGAAAGGGCTAACAGAGCCTAAAGTCGCTAAGTCATTTGCATTCATAGCAACGCAATCAATGCCAATTGTGTCAAATTTATACATTGCTTCTGCAATTATTATTTTTGTTCCAACTCCATCAATTGCAGTTGCAATATAATGTTTCGGAAAAACCTCATTGTTTTCATAAAGCTCTGCAAACATTCCTTTGCTCTGCCCGAGCATATTTTTTTTCATAGAAAAAGGAATTGCTTTTTTAATTGCATCAACAGCCTTGGATTCTCGATTTTGATAAATGGGGCTCATAAAGAAAGAGTAAGAATTAGTGTTTATAAAGGTTTTTGGTTTTCTAATATTATTTTTACTTGTTCCTAATTTTTTGCTTATGATGCTTGTAATATTCTATTATTGCAGGAACAAATGATAAAAAAATAATTATGAATATGACAATAGTAAAATTCTCTTTGACAATTGGAATGTTGCCAAAAAAATAGCCCCCAAAGACGAAAATAGAAACCCAGAGCAAACCACCGAATATATTATAGAACAAAAAATGTGCATAGTTCATTTTTCCTAAGCCTGCTAAAAAAGGTGCAAATGTACGCACTATTGGCACAAACCTTGCAAAAACAATTGTCTTTTTTCCATATTTTTTATAGAACTGGTGCGTCTTGTCTAGATACTCTTTTTTTAGGAATCTGCTGTGCTCTTTAAACATTTTTGGGCCAAGAAATTTGCCAATAGAATAATTGACGCTGTCGCCTACAACAGCTGCGACACTCAAAATAAGGAAAAGCCATAATACATTTAATGAGCCGATTGCTGCAAAAGTTCCTGCTGCGAAAAGCAAAGAATCGCCGGGAAGAAAAGGCGTCACAACCAAACCAGTTTCAGCAAAAATAATAAGAAAAAGAATCATATAAGTGAATATGCCAAAATTTTGAATAATCAAGCTGAGATATTTGTCAAGGTGAAGAATGAAATCAATTAAATTGTTAATAAATCCCATACAAACACATCCATTAAATTTTTTAAAAATTTAAGATTAATGAATTCAAATGCCCATTATGTTGTAGCCTGCATCAACATAAATCACTTGTCCTGTTATTGCTTTTGACAAATCGCTGCATAAGAACAAAGCGCAGTCAGCAACTTCATCAGCTGTAATGTTTCTCTTCAATGGCGCTTTTGCGACATAATTTAGAAGCATTTCCGGAAAGTTTGCAATGCCTGAAGCAGCTAAAGTTGCAATAGGACCTGCTGAGATTGCATTGACCCTTATCTTTTGCTCACCTAAATCATAAGCTAAGTATTTCACGCTTGATTCAAGGGCTGCTTTTGCAACACCCATTATGTTGTAGCCAGGCGTAACTCTTTCGCTTCCTAAGTAAGTCATTGCAATTATTGAGCCGTTTTTGTTCATCATAGGCAATGCTCTTCTTGTTAGCTCTGCTAGTGAATATGCGCTTACTTCATGAGCAACTTGATAGCCTCTCCTGTCAACATTCATAAACTTGCCTTGCAAATGCTCTCTTTTAGCGAAAGCAATGCTGTGAATTAAGAAATCAATTGTTCCAAACTCGTCTTGCACTTTTTTGAAAAATGAATCAAGCAATGCATCATCAACAACATCACATTTTGCATAAATTGGGTTATTTAGCTCTTTCATTAAAGGCAGAAATAATGGCTCAACCCTCTCTTGATAAGCTGCTGCTATCCTGCATCCAGCATCATTAAGCCTTTTTGCAATATGCCATGCAATACTTTTGTCATTTGCAATTCCAAAAACTATTGCCTTTTTTCCTTTTAAGTCAATTGAAACACTCATTTTATTCCTCCTAAAACTATTAAGTGTACGTCGAAGAAATAAACGAGATTTATAAATGTTTAGTTTCAAAAAATTTGATAAATCCATTTTAATTAATCTGCCTCAATTTCTGTTGTTGTATTCCAAAATC
>CAZUWB010000079.1:5056-5285 GCA_964623945.1 uncultured Methanosarcinales archaeon
TTAATCAAAAAATAAATTAAAAAAAATAAAATAAAAAAGAAGCTTACTTCTTGCTTCTCCTTCTGTATAGGTAAGCACCTGCACCTGCAAGTACTAAGCCTGCACCAATGGTTGTGAACTCTGGAACTTCACGACAGTCTCCATTACAGTCAGGTTCTTCATTACCGCATAAGGTTATGTGGCTGATTTCGTGTTGACCGCTTTGCTCAATTGTACCTTCTGTCCCGCC